>JAPLHP010000001.1 GCA_026389585.1 Chloroflexota bacterium
ATACTGGGCGTGGCGGATGTTGTTGAGGCCATGACCTCCCATCGGCCCTACCGGCCCCCACTGGGTATAGAGAAAGCCCTCGAGGAGATTTCATGCAACAGCGGTATCCTGTATGACCCCAATGTGGTCAGTGCTTGCCTGAGGGTCTTTACTGAGAAAGCGTTTGCTTTCGAAGGGTAGAGACAGGGGCAGGCCGAATGAACAGCAGAAGATCTACCAAGAAGTCCCTGATTTCATTTGTCCTTTATTTCATTCTTGGTACTGTATTCCTTGCCGCATCTGCAGAAAAGGCACAAGCCCTGTCATTCAGCGCGGCGGTGAACTATGCGGTCAGATAGTGAAGTGAAATGACATAGGAATCGGGCCATTTGCATCTTGTCAGGGGGGATGGCCAGGACGTAGAATAGAGTTATTGACAATAGATATAGGAGTCCATATTGTGTTAATACCTGAGCCGACTACCCCCTTGACGAGAGATGTGGATCAGCACCCCCGGTATGAGATCCGTCTCCTGATCGTTGATGATTCGGAAGACGACGCCCTGGCCGTGGTTAACGAATTGAAGCGGGGCGGCTATTCCACCACTTTTGAAAGGGTTGACACAGTTGATGCTATGATCGCTGCCCTGAAGAATGGGCACTGGGACGTCATAGTGTCCGAATATATCATGCCATCATTCAGCGGTCTGGCGGCATTGAATCTGTTCAAAGCAAGCAGCCTTAACCTGCCATTCATACTGGTGTCAGGCAAGATTGGTGAAGACAAGGCAGTGGAAGCCATGAAGGCCGGGGCAACCGACTACGTTATGAAGGATAAACTGAGCCGCCTTGTCCCTGCCATTGAACGTGAGTTGGGTGAAGCGAAGGTGCAAAGAGAGCGCAGAAAGGGAACAGAGGCCCTACAGCGCCAGGAACAGCGATTCCGGGCGCTCATAGAGAACGCCTCGGATGCTATCGCGATATTGGACGACAAGGGGACGATACTCTATGAAAGCCCATCTGTAGAAAAGATACTCGAAAGGAAACCCTCACAGTTGGAGGGGATGAGCTTCCCTGATCTCATCCACCCAGGTGATATGCAGCAAGCTATGTCCCTCTTTGAATCCCTGATAGAGAATCCCGGCAAGCCTATCGATAGCCAGTTACGTATTAAGCGCAAGGATGGCTCGTGGCGCACAGTCGAGGCTAAAGCACTGAACCTTCTCCGTGATCCCGGGGTAAAGGGTATCGTCATCAACTACCGCGATATCACCGATCGCAAAGGGTTGGAACAACAGGCCAGGGAACGGATGAAAGAGCTGCAGGCATTTTACAGTTTGGCCGAGATAAACGAAAGGGAAGGCATCACCCTGGACCAACTGTATCAGGAATTCACCAACATCCTGCCGAAAAGCTGGCTATACCCGGAGATCGCCTGCGCCAGGATAGCGATTGGTGCCAGCGAGTTCCGCACGAAGAACTTCATGGACTCCGCATGGAAGCAATCCGCGCCAGTCAAGGTGAATGGAGCAGTAGTGGGGAGGGTCGAAGTTGGTTACCTTGAGGAGAGGCCAGAAGAAGGCGAGGGGCCATTCCTGAAGGAAGAGAGGCTGCTCATAGATGCCATCGCCGAGCGGCTAGGACGCGTCGCCGAGCGCAAGCAGGCAGAGGAGGCTCTAAGAAAGAGTGAGGCACGCTACCGCCTGCTGGCCGAGAACGTCTTGGATGTTATCTGGGTCACCGATATGAACATGCGGCCTACCTATCTCAGCCCCTCAATCACTGGCCTGTTAGGCTACAGCA
>JAPLHP010000002.1 GCA_026389585.1 Chloroflexota bacterium
CCCCCCCCTTTACGAGTAGTCTTGCCCGACCCCGCTCGGCACTAGATGCGTGACTGCCTGGCCGAATTGTGTATCGTGTGGGAATTCTGTCCTGATGATATGCAGACTGTCTGACAGTTGTCAAGGATTGGAGGTTATGTCTGGTTACCACCCTCAGCTTGGATACAAAGGGGCTCAGTGCAGGGGACTACGAGTGGAGATAGTAGTACATTGAGACAAAGGAGCGCAGTCAGCAAACACAGACCACTACAAGCATGTATACCCAGAAAAAGAAGAAGCCCGCAGGAATGCACCAAGCCATAGAGGGCCTGAAGCTGAAATGGTGAGCAGCCCCTCCCTCCAGCCCCTTAGTGAAAGGAAGATCTGAGGCATTACTCAGGATCGTCTTAAAGGGGCCGTTAGCTAGCTTCGCCTTGTCCTCGGTCTTCAAGAGATAGTAATCGTACTTCCTGACGGTTTCGGTTGCGAAGAACCCCACAATGGCGAAGATTGCGGAAAGCACCATGCCAAGTATGACTATCCCCCAGCTGGCAGCATGAAGCTCACTCGCTCTACCTGAAGCGACTATTGTTGCGAATGCCACGATAAGGAAGGACATGCCTACCAAGAAGTAGTTGAACATTTGGTACCCAAGTTCCACCTGATGATAGCGAATCTCAAGAGCTTTTTCGTAGGCAAGCTTTCTCCGATAAGCGTCTCCATTTGCCATTCCATGTCCTCCAAGATGTGACATTATATCACCCCAACCTCATCCTGGATACAGGGAAGGGGAGCTTCTGACAGCCTGAAGTCCTGCAAGGCGCTGGTGGCACTACGCCCAGGTGGCGACGACCACCGCATCGGTAGGGTGTGTTGCGTTGAAGGATGCCACGGCGCAGAAGTTCCCCACGGTGCAATCACCTGCCGGGATAGTGAGGGCTACTGGTATGTCCCTCCAGTATGTCCCGCTGTCCATCGTTCTCACAACCACGGTATGTGTGCCAGCGTCGTAGGATTGGATGGTGGCTTTTGTGATCATGTTACTCCTTACAATAAGCTCATCCTTCTGCGGAAGGATGGCTGATAGCTCATGGCTGAGATTGCTTCGTCGGTGCGCTCCTCGCAATGACACGGGGGGGCGGTTCTCCCTTCCGCAGAAGGATGACACCCACTGTGTCGCCACAGCGTCGGGTCAGGGACCCGACAGCCACCGACAACCGAGATTCTTCGCTGCGCTCAGAATGACACGATCGTAGCTCGTGGCTCATGGCAGAGATTGCTTCGTCGGTGCGCTCCTCGCAATGACACGGGGGGCAATATGGCACCCTGAACGAATGGGGCTCGCCCACGAAGCGAATGAATCCTATTTCTGCAACTAAGCACTACGCCCAGGTGGCGATGACCACGGCGTCGGTGGGGTGTGTGGGGTTGAATGATGCCACGGCGCAGAAGTTACCCACGGTGCGATCACCTACAGGAATGGAGAGTGCCACCTTTATGAACTGCCAGTAGGTGTCACTGCAGATCGGTCGTGCTACCACAATGTGTGTCCCTGCATCGTAGGACATAGCGATCAAATTTGCCTGTGCTCACTCGACTCTTAGCGATCCCGGAAGGAGAATTTGAATGAGTACTGCTTGAGCGCCAGGTTTGGCACTGCCAGGGCTGCAGAAACTACTCTCGGGTGAAAATCAGAGGCAACTGTAGATTCTCAATGTAATTTGCCACTTTGAGGGTAAAATTCTCACGGTAATTTGCCACCCCCGGATGCACCAAAACCGCAAACATAGCATCATAGGCTTAGCTAACTTAAAAAGGAGGTTGAGCCTGTGGCAAGAAGGAGGTTTCTGGTACGAGATATCGCAGAAATACTGGAGCACTGGCAAGCGGGAAGGAGCATTTGTGCCATTTCCCGGAGTCTTGGTGTGAGTCGCCAACGAATAGTCCTCGGCGGCTAGGAGCCTGTCTGAGTAATAGGTTGGCCATGACTAGAAGAAGTCAAAAATCAAGGTCGCCCACGCTCAGCATAGGTATTACTCGGACACACTCCTAGGCCGAGGAGCTATCGGTGAATTTGCATCCGTCATTCCTGTTTGCCAAGGAAGTCCAGCTCGCAATCACTTGCTATTTTGTCGATCAACGCCTTAACAATGTCGTCAATATGACTCCCACTTGAATAATCGGCTGGAGCAACGAAGTTGACACGCCCATCTCTGACCAGACTCTCTGCCTTTGCTTTAGCACCTTTGGTCTTGGGTTTGTAGACAGCTATTGAATGTCCACCCAGGCTCTTAACCAGGCTGAAACATGGAATGTCCGTCTCACCGTCACCAATGAAGATCATGCGCTTGAATGGAATCGGGCGCTCTTCCATTGGTACGAATTCATTTATCTTCTTATTATCATAGACGTCAAGAACGCCCTTGTTTATGCGAAATAGATACTGGGTTTTTGTTGTGAAGTTGATTGCCAATGCCGGCCATTCAGCTACATCGTTGGCATCATATTTGAAAGATGAAGCATAGATCTTCTTGAACTCATGAGCGATAGGCGTGCCTTCTATCATCTCATGAAGTCCAGATGAGATGATGTAGTGCTCTGCCTTGAGTCCTGCGCTCTTTCCGTACTTGTTGATGCGCCGGAACCAGAGTTTGACGCCTTCGAAAAACTTGACTGACTTCCCGTGATCCCTGAAATCTTGTCTTCCCACCGGAACCCCTGCTTCCTTCGCCTTTGTTAGCATGAGATTCATATATGTCAAAACGCTGTCTGCCTCATGTTTCTTGGCGAGTTGATCCGCCTCGTTCCAGAACTTGATCGGTGACATGCCGATATTTGGAAGAAAGCCATGCTCTTGCATGTTCCCTGGTGAGAGGGTTCCATCGAAATCATAGGCTATGGCTATAATAACAGGTCTACGCACTATCATCCCTCCTCGTCGGCGTACCCAACCCGCCATATCCGCTCCAGGATGGCAGCAAACAGCTCTCTGGGCACTGCTACCTCAGCCATTTGGAAGACAATCTGCCGAGCATGGCGCACAATTCGGCCCACCAAGCAGAAGTCGAACCGGATTGCAGTTGAACAATCGCCCAGACTGTCGCATCACACAAAAGCCTGTCATGACAATTGCATGTCTACCTTACCTGAGTTCATGGACCTTGCCTGAGCA
The DNA here is from genome assembly GCA_026389585.1 of Chloroflexota bacterium. Classification (NCBI taxonomy): domain Bacteria; kingdom Bacillati; phylum Chloroflexota; species Chloroflexota bacterium. The sequence continues at coordinate 3,152 of JAPLHP010000002.1, forward strand.
CACAAACACGAGACTGAGTGTCACTTTGGCAGCGTCAAGTCCAAGCATGCCTGACAGGGCGCTGCGATAGAGCTGCATCTGAGGCCGGTACTGTCCGGCCAAGGCTATCGCCGCCGCGTCGTCCGGAACCTCGGCGCTCTTGAAATCAAGCACCGTGGCTCTCAGCGGTCTACCGGTGTCATCACGCACCACGACAACGCGGTCGAAGGCTCCGCTCACCCAGCGGTTGTCGATGACTATCTCAAACCTCTTCTCCTGCCACAAGGTCACGTTGCCCGATGGCCGGCTCAGGGCACGGCATATCTCCGGGGCAGCCATTGCCCGACAGAATAGATCGACGGCCTTCTGCTTCAGATCCTCTCTCATGGAGGACGCCTCACTCCATTCCATAATTAGAGCCTCTGCATCAACTTCACCGATCCACGACACTTTCTCAAAGAGTTCGTGGATGGCCGTCCCGAGGTCAAGGTTATCCTGGGCACCCAGCGCAAACAGCGAGTCGGCTCTCTGGATGATATCCGCCCTCTGAGACGGCTGAACGTGGACCAGCCGCCGCCGAACCGAAGGCTGCCGGCGGAAACCCGGCGGCAGTTGGGCCGCCTCGACAGGAGCCGGCTGCCTGGCCGTCTCAAGTGCTTTGGCAGGCCACTGAGGGTCTCCCACCTCGTAGAGGCAGAGAACGTCCTCTCCGCCAATCTGGAGTGGTTTGCCCTCGACAGGTTTGGTATCTCCCACGAGCTGCTGCTTCACGAAAGCAGCTGGCGTGAGAACCTTCGAAAATCCCCCCGGGAAACTGGTGACTATATACAATCCCTTCTTGGCACGCGTCAGTGCCACGTAGAGTAGGCACAGGGCATCGAAAGCCACCTTCTCGTCTTCCAGTGCCAACTGTCTGTCCAGTACCGCATCCTTCTCGGCCACCTTCCGCCGGGGCATCTCCAGCGCCCACGCCGGTTTCCCGGTCACGGGGTCGCGGGCCAGCACAAACCCCGGCTGGCCGCCCCCGGACATGTTCCCTGTTTGCAGGTCGGGCAGTATGACCATATCGAATCCCAGACCCTTCGACTGGTGTATGGTCATCACCCGCACAGCGTCATCGGTGGCGAGGTCGTGTATCTGGTAGCTGTCGATAGAGCGGAGAAAGGCGTTGCAGTCGCGGCTGCCCGTTTCATCGAACTCGATAGCGGCATTTATCAGCTCGTTCAACCTCTTCTGCCCGAAAGCGTCCAGCGGCTGATCCCCACCCAGCCTGTCGCCCCAGTTGCGAATCAGCGACTGAAAGCCCTCCGTCTGCATCTCCCGCAGAAGTAACAGGGGCAGGTGGTCCCGAGTCAGCCTCTCCCTCGCAAAATACCCTCGCAGCGGGCTCATCTGGAGGTGCCGCCAGGCGTAGGTATCTGCCGGATGCGCAGCGAACTTCACCAGCGAAAGCAGAGCGGCCACCACAGGGTTGTCCTTGATGGACGCCGTTCCTTCATGAACGATACGCATGCCGCTGCACTCGCGCCGCAGGAAGTCCACCATTTCATTCCCGCTCTTGTTGGTACGCACCAGCACAGCCACCGACAGCCCCCGCTTCAGCGGCTCGATCTCCCGCAGCAGATGGGCAACCACCCCATAGCGGTCTTCGTCGCCGGGCTTGACTCTTCCCCCGTCACACGGCGGCTCCAGAACGGCAGCATAGCCATGCTTCGGAACCGCGCCCTCCTCGCAGCGGTGAACCTGCCACACCCTCTGCCACTGGGCCACCGCCCCCTGGGGCAGCAGATCCGCCGGCATCGCCCCGAAGACCCGGTTGACCGTATCGACCACCACCTGGCAGGAACGGAAGGACGTGCTCAGGTGGCTCAGCTCGATATGCTCCCCGTAGCGATCCAGAACGTTGTTGAACAGTTTGGCATTGCCCCCGCGCCAGCCGTAGATGGCCTGCTTGGCATCGCCCACATAGAAGAAGCTGCGCTGTCCGCTGTTGTCCTGCAGAATCTCATCTGCCAGATTGCTCAGCACCTCCCATTGCAGATCGCTGGTATCCTGGAACTCGTCCAGCAGCCAGTGGTCCAGCTTGCAGTCCAGGCGGTAGTCGATGTACAGCCGCATCTCCGCGGACGGCATGCGGCTCATCACCAATCCGCCGCTGTAACGGTTTCCCGAGGTAAGCAGATACTGGACATCGGTGAACGTCAGCCTGCCCTGCCGCCGCAGCAGTCTATCGTACAACCCTTCGTAAATGCCCAGCACCCGATAGACGCCCCGAGTCTTCTCCAGGGCCACTGTCAGCTCCGTTTTCATGATGTGGGCCACGAGCACCAGAACCAGGCGGCACTCCTCACTCGACAGATGCTGAGAAGCCTTGTCCATCTTGAATGACAGGTCGCCAGCTTGCAGGGATTCGATATGGGGAGACAGCTTTACGAGCAGGTAGTCAATGGCATCCGGCCAGGTAGAGCCAACTCCAAATTTACGCACGGCATCGATGAACGTCCGCCAGCGCTCCATGGCGCTTTCCGAGAGCCCGTCTTGCCGCAGCAGATCGGTCAGATGACCGGCCCCAGCCTCAACATGGCCGGTGCCTTTCCACCAGGGAGAGCTTCCTGCCCAGATGCGGTCCTCGTGACCCCAAGCGCTGGCCGCTGGCAGTACCTGATAGTAGCCGCGGTTCTCCCTGATCAGAGCATCCAGCCGCTCGCCCAGTTCCTTCTCTTCTCGGCCGAATGTGGCTTGCTTGTAGGCTTCGAGGAACTCACTCCGGAGAGCCTGGTTTGCCTCGCGTTGACTGAACACTCTGGCCAGAACCTGCTGCCGCACAACGCCAGCAGCCCCATCTTCCCCCAGCAGTTGGAAGCGCGGTGGGATGCCGAGTTCCATGGGAAAGGTCTTGGCTACGCCCACGGTGAAGCTATCCAGCGTGCCGATGTGCAGACGGTGCAGGCTTTCCAGCAGCTCTCGCAGTATATGCAGGAACTCGTGCTGCCTCGTGTCCGGTTTTCCGATCAGCCTCCCCGTTCGCAGCGCTGCCTCAGGCGATGACGCCGCTTGGCAAAGATATCTGACCACGGAATCGAAAATCTCCCCGGCTGCCTTGCGCGAGAAGGTGAGGGCGATTATGCGGTCCGGCTTGACCCCCTTGGACATCAGCTCAATGTAGCGATGGGCAAGCTGAAAGGTCTTGCCTGACCCGGCAGAGGCCGAAATGGCCTTATGCCCAATGAGTTCCGCTGTCATGATGCCTTCCCCTGGTTGAGAAAGGCCTCAAAGGCCTCCGCATTGACGCAGGTGGTCGGATCGGCAGGGAAGAGGCTCTCAAAATCGTCATACCTGGGCTTCTGGGCCGGCGGCCAGAAGCGGCGGTTCTTGATATCACTTATGACGCCTCGGGTGCAGGCGTTTGCCGATTCCAAAAGGGCTGCCGAGAGGTTGTCCCAGAGAACAACCCTGGTGTCGTCCAATGCCTTAGGCAAGTTGAAATAGCCCACTTCAAACGGTCCTCGCAGTTCCTGGTCAGATGAGAGCAGAATCCCATAAAGCGGCAGTTGCAGGCCTATCCAGCGCCTCTGCCTGCCGGCCATCTCAACTCTGGCATACTCCGGCCATTCCCGATCCTTTGGCAGCGAGCCAAGGTGGGCCTCCTCCGGCGTTCCAGCTTTGTCGGAGGTCTTGTAGTCCAGGACCCTGATCCTCCCCGTCTCCCTGTGCCGATCGATGCGGTCGATCTTGCCCCGGACCAGGACGCCCTCCATATCGCCTTCGATCTTCATCTCCCAGCGCACGATCTGCCAGCCTTGCCTGACCAGCCCTGCCTGGACCTGCGCCGCCTGGCGCAGGCGCTGTCTGGCCGATTCGAGCTGAGCCTCAACCTGGAGGGGCGGCGACGGGCCGAGGCGGGCCTTTATCCAATCCGCTGCCTTGGCGCAAAGGAAGTCCTGCAGTCGAGCAATGTCCTCACACTGGCGCATTCGTTCATCACGGGCCATCTCGTACAGCACGTCGTGCACCAGCGAACCGAAGTCCAGCGCATCAAGCTCCATCTTCTGGTCATCAAGCGCTTCCATGCCCAGCACGCGCTTCAAATAGAAGCGGAAGGGGCATTCCAGGTATTCCCCGAACGTGGTGACCGATATGCTCTTCAGTTCCAGCTTACCCGCCGGAACGTCCGGCGGGGGCACTGCCTCCAGGCGGAAGGAGATGCTCGAAGGGCAACTGACTCGCGCCTCTGGGGGAGTGCCGAAAAGGCGTTCGGCGCGGCGGGCCAGCTCGGCATCGTTGCACTGGAACAGCAGGCGCGACGGCTTCAGGACATCGCCGGTGCTGCCCGTCTTGCCAACGGTGAAGCACACGCGGCCGTGCTTACGGCGTGACTCAATCAGGGCGGTCATCAGATAAGCATCTGCAGCCAGCCGGTCCTCGTCGTGACGCAGGTTCAACTGTCTCCGCAGGGCATCGGGCAAGAAGACATCGGCAGGGCGGCTGTTTGGCACCGATCCATCGTTCATGCCGGTGACGATCAGGAACGGGGCGTCGTTCCACGGCATCTCCAGCCAGCCTTCCAGATCGATGATGGCCTCTTCCGGCTCCGGGTAGTAGTGCTGCTGGCTCAGAAACCACAGCAGCAGTTCCAGCGCGCTTTCTTTGTCCATGCCCAGCGCGGTCAGCGCGTCCCGGGACATTTGGCGCAGCGCAGTGTCGATGGCCTCCGCCACGGCCATGAATTCGCTGTCGGCAGGCTTCCTGGCGTTGACAGTACGGAACTCATACACCGTCTGGAGGAGTGAGCGCAGCGAGCTGGCCACATCCGCAGCGTCGAACCCGCGCACCTGTTCGGCAATGACGCCGATCGCCTTCCCCAGGTTGGGGAACTCCTTACGTCCCGTGCTTGCAGCAGCGGGCCGCGTGAACCCCCGAATCATGTCGTCGAGAGACTGCGGCAGGTGGTTGTTCTGGTAGTTGTCCAGCTCTTCCAGCACGCGGCTCGGCAGTGTCCGATGCTTTTTCTGTACGTAGTCGAGGAAATCGCTGTTTCTCATGAAGGCGCTGATAGCCGTATAGTCGCCCTCGTTGCGCAGGTCACGAAAAGCCTGGAGAAGCTGAGACAGTGGATGCTGGTCCGCCGACTTCCCTGCAGGATTGAATGGGATCAGACCAACGCCTGCTAAGTCGGTTTCCAGAAACGGGATGACTTCACTGTCCGGGACTCCGATGGCCACGTCGGCCGGGCCGAAGCGTCCCGCCTCTTGGGCCATGAGTTCCAGCACCTTCTGGCTCTGCAACCAGGGCGACCCACCCAGAACGATATTGGCATCAGGATCGGGAATGTCGATGCGGCGTTCCCGCCACTTCGCCGGAAGAGGGCGCCCCCAGCCATCGAAGCAATCAGCCAGCGCCTCCGGCGCGTGAATCAGAACGACGATCGGGATTCGCTGCGAAAGGCGCTCCATCTTCCGCACCATCAGCGGCGTGGGGTCAGGCACGGCAGCCACCACGATGCGCTCGATCCCCCTTGGAGGCTCAGGGCTTTCCGCATTCTGGAGCATTCCCACACAGGGGTCCTTGAGACCGAGCGCGCTGAGGCGCTCCAGGTACATTGACTCCAGGTCTGCCAGGTCGTGCCAGCGCTCCTCCTCTTCGAGCAGGCTGCCGAAATCCTTGTAGACATCAGCGATCCGGTACCTGCCGTCCGCCAGGGTATCCCGCAGCCCTTCGATCATCTCGCTGGTGCGCAAGGCCCAGATGAAGTCCTGCGATGGAGCGCGGGCCGGGAACAGACCGCTGTACTGGCTGAGATCAGCCTTCATCAGGACATCTGCCCAGACAGCCACCACCTCCAAAGGCGCAGCCACAGTGTCCGTCCCATCATCGGGGCGCAGGAAGAAGGCCGGGGTGACTACACGCAGTGACAACAGGGCTGTCTTCTGGGAGGCGCAGTGCAGCGCCAACGATTCGCGCAACCGCCGCCCGGCCTGGCGCGTGGGCACGACGACGAGGTCTTTGGCCAAGTCAACCGGTCCGGAGAGCTCCTGCGGGAGCAGAAACTCCCGCACCTTGGTGGTGGCTGGTGCGTCCCAACCCAGAAAGCAAAGTTCAACACTCATCACTGTTCAGCGTCGTAGAGTGGGCTTGCCCCACTATCCGTTCAGTCCCCAAATATGCCCAGGATACTCCCAGCGTGATCCTCATTCTGATGCCTCCGATTCGCCACGAACCTTGGCTTCCAGATCAATGAATTGCGCCCCTCTCAACCCCCGATACCTCTCCGGATGGCAAGTGAGAATAACAATCTGCAGGTGCTGGGCTGCCTCTTCCAGGATGGCCATCACCCGCGCCATTCGCCCGGCATCGGTGAAAGTCATGACATCGTCGAGAACCACCATCTGACGTTCTTCCTTGGCCAGCACTTCGGCCAAGGCCAAGCGAGTGGCCAGATGAATCTGCTCCCGCTCGCCGCCGGAAACGCTGTCCAGAGAGACCGCATCCCCGCTGATCTCCGAAACAACGTTGGCCGGTTCAAAAGAATCGCCCAGCTTGAGATGGCCCAGCCTTCCGCCCGCGATCCGCTGGAATATCTGCGTGGCCACGGCCTCCACGGGTCCGGCAACGGCAGCCACGGCTTGGGCCCGGCATTCGCCCAGCATGTCACGCAGCAGGCGAATAGCTCCGGCGCGCAGTTCCTCGGCGGCGACCTCAGCCTGCAGAGCCGCCACTCTCTCCTCCGCTGCAGCCAGCAATGAGTAGGTGCCCTGGGCACTGAGGGTCTGAAGCTTTCCCTCTTCTGTCTTTTCATCGTCGCGAGCTTTGTTGGCAGCCTCTTCCGCCGCCTGAAGCTGCTTCTCCAGCCGGACCACCGTGTCCACCGGGTTGTCCTTGAACTCCGAGAGTTTGCCCGCAATCTCATCCAACTTCAGCCGGGCGGCGTCCCACGAGAGCGTGACCTTCTTCAGATGTTCGGTTCGGTCCTCATCCGACTTCCCATCACTGTTGAGATCGGCCAGCCGGGCTTCCAGGGACCCCATCATCTTCTTGACAGCTTCGGCTTGCGAACTCAGTTGATCCTTCCTCCTGCTGGCATCAAGCAAAGCGGACTGTGCCGCATCCCTGCGAGCTTCCGTCTTGTCTATCCTGGATTCGAAGGAAGCGCTGGTATCCTCTGCAGCAGCCTTGAGGGCCAAGGGGTCAGGTGTCTTGCCCTGCCAGTCGGGATGATCCTCGCCCATCTTGGCCTGGACAGCCTGAACCTCAGATCGTTGCCGCTGGATTTGCTCCACACTGCGGCCTGACAGCCATGTTTCAATCTGGGTTTCGGCCGCATCTATCTTCTTATCGAGACCACGGCTCTTCTCCAGCAGGGCCTCCAATGACTCAATGTCCAACGTCCTGAATGGTTCTGTCAGTCTCTTCAGCTCGCGTTCAGCCTCAGCCCGCCCGGCGCGATGCTCCTCAACCGACCCGGCAGGCCCGGAGGCTCTGATCCTGGACACGCCAGGCAGGTCAGCCACCACTTCCGGCGAACCGGTGACTCGTGTCGGGATCCCTGCACTCAGCTTCACTTCGCCGGGCTCTTCTCCGGCAACGATGACCAGCTTCCCGCTCTTCTCCGGGACCACCTCTAGGGTTATCAAGGATGCATCAATGCGAAGTTGCGCCTCATCCCGCTTCTTCATCGCCTTGCGGATAGCTCGCAGTGTTTTGTCATCCGGTGCTACCAGCTCAGCACGCTCCTTCTTGCGCCTGTCCAGAGCTTCCTGAGCAGCGATGATCTTCTGGAGAAGTCCATCCAGATCCGCCAGTGCCCTGGTGTTGTCTACGGATTGCCTGGCCTGTTCTGCCAGCGCTCGGGCAGCATCGATCGTCGGGCGTTCCTTCCGCACATCTTCGAGAGCCGACTTAGCCTCCGAAGCTTCTTTCTCCCGGTTCAGCAATTCGCGCTGCTGCAATGGCAGGTCGCCTTCAATCTTGCGAAGAGACTCTACAGCCTCTTTGAGTTCTCTTCTGGCTGCCGCGATACCTTGGATGCGCTCTTTCAGCTCGCTGTGCTTCGCCTCCTCCGCCTTGACGCGTTCATCCCTTTGGCTCCTCTCGGACGTCAGTCTCTGGAAAGAGTCAGATCTGGATCGAGACTCCTTGAGTTCCTTGCTGATGGCGTCCGCATAATATCTCGCTTGTGTTCGCCTGGCTCGCAAGTCCTCCACCCGCCTGGCCGCCTCTTCGTATTCGCGCTGCCGGGTTGTGGCTTCAGCATGATCGGCAATAGCCGCTTGGAGTCTCTCCCTCAGTTGCACCACAGCCGGGGCATCCTTGCCAGTCTTGTACTTGCCGGTGGGCGTATGTATCTGAAGGTAAGCTTCTTCCACCTTTCGTTCTATAGGGCTGGCGGCCGGTCCAGTGACCTGTGCTCCAAGTGAAGTTCTGACGTCAGCCAGAAGGTCGCCGGAAAGCGCTTCCAGTGCGAGTCTGCCCTGAGGTACCCAGAGAACCTGCGCCAGTCCGCTGTTCTCCCGCCTGGATAGTCCCCGTCCTGGTGCGCTCTTGCAGAGCATGGCCCGAACTACCTCGTCGGCTTTGCTTGATTCGGCCAGGCCGGCGAAGCGCCCATTTTCCTTTCTCTCAAGCTTCGAGCGTGGACTGTCCAGGAATTGCTTGGTGATCCGATAATCTTGGCCACCGTGGCTGAACTCAACCATGACCGTGGGAGCCAGGGAACGGCCCCAAGGCCGTATGACCTCGACCTCCTTCCCGCCTACTCGGTGCCCATCCAGAAGACCACGACGCATGGCCTCAAAGAGTGTGGACTTCCCCGTAGCATTGGGAGCATAGATCACGTTCAGGCCCTCTTGAAATTGTCCCACACGGATGGCATCTGCAAAACAGCGCCAGCCGGACACACGCAGCGATCGGAGGATTATGGTCGCACCTCCGTCACCAAAGCGTAAAGCTCCATCAGCGCTCTGGAGGCGACATCTGGTAAGGCGCCCTCAGGACGGTCTCCGACAAACTGAGGATCTGACAATTCCCGAAGCCTTGAGGCCACGTTTTGTAGCATGCCTGGAGGCATGTCGTTCAACCAGCTATCATCCTGAGGGGACGGCCGTATGCCAGATCTGTCCATATAGGCAAACAGGAACCTGGAAGCCAGTATCTCCTCGATGCGGGCTATCTCATCGCGCTCTCCCGCAGCCACCAGGCCCTTCAACCGCAACACTACCAGGGTCGATGCAGGGTTTTCTTGAGCTTCGATGTCTTTGCGGACGTGTAAGAGATCACCCGGCTCACGGATATCCTTTTCAATGACCTTCCATATCAGGCTTCCTGTTCGAACCGTGGTGATGACGGGCGCTCCCCCGCGTTGGGGTATATCTACCACCAGTACATTGCCACTGTCACGCTCATTGAACCTGGTTGTCTCGTGGGTTCCAGAATAGGCCATCCTCATAGCCCCATCGGGCATGGGATAGGTGGCGGTCGAATGCCAGTGACCCAAAGCAAGATAATCAAGGCCTGCCCGTAGTGCTGCGTCGCGTGGAATCGGGTAATCGGGTTCTTCCTGCAAAACTCCTTCCACAGTGCCGTGTGCCAACCCTATCCGGATGCCACCTGTCTCTTCCGCTGGTATCCATGCCGTCGGATTCTTGCGTGACCGTTTCTCTCGTGCTGGACAGCAATAAAGGACTCCCCCTTGGAGCTCGATAGGTTTTTCCTCAGAGAGAACATGGACGTTTTCGATCGACTTCCACACCGGGTGTTCCCAGACTGAGCCGGGTGTAAGCGGGTCGTGGTTGCCAGGTATCACGTAGATAGGGAGATTGCAGCCGCCAAGGATGTCCGCAACCTTCTGAACCAAAGCGCGCTCTACGCCGTTGTCTTCAAACGTATCCCCAGCTATGAGCATGAAATCTGCGGAATGATCCTGGGCAACCTTCATCACTCTCCTCACAGCGGCAAGGCGTTCCTCCCGTACGCAGGCAGCAGCGCTGCCCAGCTGGGCAGACTTTGCCCCGAGTTGCCAGTCTGCGGTGTGGATGAACTTCATGGTGTGTTTTGCACTCGAATCGTCAGCATTTCGAGTGTACGAGAGGTGCCCATTTCGCCGCAGATAGTATCACACTTTAGGCCACCTTCTTCAAGTCCGGGTATCATTAACAGTATCTCGGTTGGGAAATGGTGGCCACACAGCGTCAATACAGGATCCTCGCACTGATGATAGCAGAGGGGGTCACACCACATGATTTGTCGACTCCATACTTGTGTTGAACCAAGGCCTGGAAAGTTCAATGGCATTGTGTGGCCAGTTTTTGTTTGGAGAGTCAGCTATCTCTCTCACTTTCACTGCTCCCTGGCTTCTTTCTGTAGGCCGATCTTGGGGGAAAGAAGCTGGTGGCTTGTCCCTCCGCAATTCGGGCACAGATAGCCCTCCATCATAGAGACAGGCCCCATTTTGAGAACTTCCTTCAGTCTCAAAAAGTCGACAGTTCGCCTCATGCCGACTGCCGATATTTCTGACGGCTGGGAGATAACAATCACACCTAGCAGACTTGGAAGGTGTTCAAAGAATGAAAAAACATGCAAATCCTATCCCTTCAGATCCAGATGGTCACACGGATTCTGCTGAAAATTGCTGACAAATTGCCGACAGACTGCTTGTCACCCAAAACAACTATACCATTCAACACGCTTTTGGCCCATCCCTTTTGTGGTGGAGACGGAGGGGTTGAACTCGACCTGAAATGTTTGAAAACATGGGTTCACTCTTCACACAGTGATGACGACTTTTCCTCGAGCGTGCCCTGCTTCAAGATACCGGATAGCTTCAGCGACCTCACTGAGCGGGTAACGTCTATCTATAACGGGTTTCACTTTGCCGGCTTCAAGAAGCTCCTTTATAAAAGCCAAATCCTTTTGGTTTGGTTTCGCCGTCAAGAAACCCATTTTCTTGCCTCCGCTGATTGACATCCATGGTCCCAAGAGCAAGGCTTGGAAGATTTGCGAGTTGGAACCTCCGGTCATGACATATTACGTAGAGCACTAAATACTTCTCATTAAGCCATGGCATAACGGACTGAAGGTGCAAGGAAATAACGCTGTACCAAATCTGGTTTACGTTGCCGGCTATGCAAATAAGAACGGATATTTCCAAAATCACCTTCTATGGGAATTATTTAGTGCTCTACGTAATAAGTCCCCTTAGGACTCAGTATCCTTAAGCACGGTGAGATGCGGCGTCGGATTATTGAGGTGAACCCCATCAGTCAGACAGGATAGGACACTTACTAAGAGAGAGTCCTGCCATTCCTACAGTGTTTGCTACCAAGCATTCTACTACATTGGTACAAATAGTTTCCACGGCACCGGCGTATGCTGTACTTCTGCTGCACTTTGCAGGCAGGCGGCTACCGTGGAGTTGTTGCACTTCATGCTGGAAATCCCCTTCCCGCAGGGCTGGTTTCCGCCGGACGCCCCGCAAGCAACCTTGTGCTATCTCGTAAGGCAGAGGCGGGGGTGGCTACTAGGAGCCTGGGTCACGACTGTTTGCGCAAAGCTAGGCTGGGCGCAAGCGAACGGTTGTTTTGTGCCTAACTTATCCGCGTTGTCCGAGTGGTGACCCACCCTCCTAGTGGATTGCGGCCTTCAGCACCATTCCTGTCTCGATTCTCTCCTCCAGCAGTTGCGTGCTCTGAACGTCTCTCCCAGGGACATCGCCTTCGCCTTGACCATGACGCTTGCAATTGGCATAATGAGATAGATAGAACTGCCTGAACTGTCACGCATTGTCCGACAGGATTGTTGCCGGGTCGAGGACTGGAAGGAGCGAGAAGTGCTGTACGGTGGCTGTGACCTGGGAGTCGTGTCTGCCAAAGCAGCCATTATCGACGACAATGGTCCCTTGGCTTTCGAGATACTGCCATACTCAAGCTTTCCTCAGGAGGCAGCTATTGCGGTCATGGAGAAGGCCCTCGGTCGGGCCGGGCTTGCTGGCAAGAGAATGGACCGTTACGTATCCACGGGCTTCGGAGGTAAGGCCGTCCCGCATTCAGATGGTGTGGCACCTGACACAATATGCCTTCAACGCGCCGTCAGGAGGCTCAACCCCAAGGTGAGGACTGTTATCAATGTTGGGGGGCACAGTTTCATGGCCTTCTACATCGACACCACAGGAGGATTGGGTGAATCTGCCATGACGGACTTCTGCACGGCTGGCATGGGGATGCTTCTGGAAGCGATTTCCACGGCGCTGGAGGTGCCGCTGGACGAACTAATTCGGGAGTCAGGATCGCCAGATAGACCTCTATACATTAACAACCAATGCCCCGTATTCGCTGAGAGTGAGGCCATCTCCCTGATCAACGAGGGATATGACAGGGGCGATGTCTTTGCCGGCATCGTCTCTGCCGTGGCCACCAAGATAGCCGGTCAAGTAAGGCGATTGGGCGCTGTTCAAGAGGTAGCCATGGTGGGTGGAGTGCGCAAGAACCGCCTCGTAATGGCGAATCTGGAGAAGAACCTGAACCTCAGTTTCGCTGACCTTGGGGGCATGGACCCACAGGTCGTCGGGGCATATGGCGCTGCTCTTCTGGCCAGAGAAGGATGTAGCCTGGACAGTCAGAGCCTCAGCACAACTGTCGCCGAACGCCTCCACAGAGAAGGGAAGCCTTAGATGCTTGTTGCCGGATGCGACATCGGGGCACTGACTACCAAAGCTGCGGTTATCAAAGATGATGTGATCCTGGGGTGCGAGATCGTGCGCTCCAGACCAAAGGCCGTCCAATCTGCTACCGACGTCATGGACAAGTTGCTGGTAAGGCTGGGCATTTCCTATGGACAGATCGACTACTGTATCAGCACGGGTTATGGCCGCAACCTGGTGCCCTTTGCCCACAGCAACATGAGCGAGATCTCCTGCCATGGCCGGGGCGCCCACTGGCTGACACCGAGTGTGAGGACCGTCATCGATGGCGGCGGACAAGACTGCAAGGCCATAAGGGTTGACGAACACGGTGGGCTCGTTGACTTTCGGATGAACACGAAGTGCGCTGCGGGGACCGGCAAAGCCTTGGAGTTGATGGCCAGAAGCCTTGGTGTTGAAGTCTCTGAACTGGGACCTCTCTCTCTGCAGTCGAAGGATCCGGTGACGATGAACAAGCCTTGCTGCATACTAACCCAGATCGATGTGAAACGGTTCGCCTTTGATGGGCGAGAGCGGGCTGATATTGCAGCAGGGATAAATGACAACGTGGCCCGCGAGATACTTCACCTGGTGCGGGATGTGGGCGCAGAGAATGACATCGCTGTGACTGGCGGCGTTGCCAAGAACATAGGGGTGGTTAGGTGCCTTGAACAGTACCTCGGCGTAGTCTCAGTCCGTCTTCAAGTGGATCCACAGTTGATCGGAGCCATTGGGGCGGCAGTACTGGCCGCTGACCGATGCAGGAGAGTGTTGGCTAGCCAGTATGGCGGCGGAGTGATGCGATGAAAGAAGCCGGTGTCTGACCTGCCCGCAATTCGGGCAGAGACAGCCGTCCATCATAGAGACAAGCCCCAGTTCTCTGGGTTTCTTGCCTGCTTCAGTAGCCGTTCGATGAGCTTCGTGGTCTTCATGTTCGACGCCTCCCGATGAGTTTTGACACGGTGTCAGAATATGTCCGAATGGTTTCTCCCGCGCTGTCTGAGATACCCAGTGTCATAACAGTGTTAGAAATCGTAGGATTGACCATTCTACTGCCTTCTCATCGTTGAACCGGCCTTCACAACACGGCGGATCATGCCACCCTTCCCGCAACCAAAGCAGTACCGGACTGGCGTCCTCGCTCCTTCCCAACCTCGATGACTATGGCTCTATCTATGGATTCCATTTCCGGGCGGTCGTTCGTAAGTACACTGGAGCATCACTTGAAGATGTTCCAGTCTAAGAGCAGCAACAAACTTGATAGCAAAAGTTGTAGTGACTTCACGAAACGACGTTATGTGCAAAGATGCATGTGTATATTCTCAATGTAATTTGCCACTTTGAGGGCAAAATTCTCACGGTAATTTGCCACCCCCGGATGCACCAAAACCACAAACATAGCATCATAGGCTCAGCTAACAGATAAGGAGGTTGAGCCTGTGGCAAGAAGGAGGTTTCTGGTGCGAGTGGTGTTATGTAAAGTGTTAGGCAACTCTGAGCGTGAGGGGTTAAGCAGATTCGTGGGTGTTGGACTTGCTGGTAGCAGCGAGTGGAGTTGAACCACTGACCAAGGGCTTATGAGTCCCCTGCTCTACCACTGAGCTACGCTGCCACAGAGAGAAAGACTAACACAAGCAAATATTAGGTGTCAAACATGAGAATTTCACCGACCGAGAACAAACCTGTATAGTAAAATGAAGGCTAAGATGTATGACGTAATCGTTGTCGGGGCCGGTCATGCTGGCTGCGAAGCTGCTTTGGCAGCAGCTCGCATGGGCTGCAGGACCCTCTTGCTCACTATGAATCTGGATAATGTGGCGCTAATGCCATGTAACCCTTCCGTTGGAGGACCAGCCAAGGGCCATGTAGTACGCGAGATCGATGCTCTGGGTGGCGAGATGGGGAAAACCACAGACAGGACGTTCATCCAGATAAGAATGCTGAATACGGGGAAGGGGCCTGCCGTTCAAGCTCCAAGGGCTCAGGTTGATAAGAGGCTCTACAGCCTGCTTATGAAGCACACTTTGGAGCACCAGCACAACCTCGATCTGAAACAAGCGCTGGTTGAAGAGATTGGAACAACGAGAGATGGAAACAAAGAGTGTCATCTCCCCGGCCTGTGGGTGAAGACTAATCTGGGACAGCTCTACGAAGGGAAAACGGTGGTACTGACTACCGGCACCTTCCTAGCAGGGCGGATTGTCATTGGAGATACCACCTACCAGGCAGGCAGGGCAGGGGAGTTTGCTGCCAATGGCCTATCCCAGAGTCTGCGAAATCTGGGCTTTGCCTTAGGACGACTTAAGACCGGCACCCCACCTCGTGTCGATGCCAGAACTATCGATTTCAGCAAGACCATACTTCAACCAGGCAGCAAAGTTCCCATCTACTTCAGTTTCAGCAGTAACAGGACAGACAATGCCCATTTCCCGGCACCCAACCCTGTCTACCCCAGGGGCGAGATCACTCCATGGCGACCTCAATTGCCCTGCTACCTTGTCCACACCAGCCCCAAAACCCACGAAATCATTCGATCCAATCTACACCGTGCCCCCCTGTTTACCGGGGTAATCAAAGGTATCGGCCCGCGGTCTTGCCCCTCCATAGAGGACAAGATTGTTAAATTCGCTCATAAAGATGCACACCCCCTCTTCCTGGAACCCGAAGGCTGGGAAACCAGCGAGGTTTATGTTCAAGGTGCCAATACCAGCTTGCCTGAAGATGTACAGTTGGCACTGCTTCGCTCCATCCCAGCCATGGAGAGCGTAGAAATGGTAAGAGTAGGTTATGCCATTGAGTACGACTATGTACCCACATCTCAGACCGGAGCCACTCTGGAATCCAAGCTTGCTCCCGGTCTATTCTTCGCCGGTCAAATCAATGGCACTACCGGCTATGAGGAAGCAGCGGGGCAGGGATTGATTGCAGGTATCAACGCAGCCAATGCAGTCAAGGAGAAACCGTCCTTGATTCTGCGGCGAGATCAGGCATATATCGGAGTGATGATCGATGACCTTGTAACCCGTGAAATTATGGAGCCATATCGTTTGCTCACCTCCAGAGCAGAATACCGCCTCTTACTACGTCAGGACAATGCCGATCTGCGACTGACGCCCATCGGCTACGAATCAGGTCTTGTTAGCAGAGCTCAATTCGAGGCAGTGGAAGCCAAGAGGGAGGCTATCGCCAGGGAGACCAAGCGACTGGAAACAACACACTTTAGTCTTTCAAAAGAAGCTTGCAGCGTCAGTCTTGCAGCATTTCTCCGCCGTCCTCAAGTTAGCTATGAAACCCTGCTTTCCATCGGTCTAGGATCAACTGACCTGAGCCCAGATGTTACGGAACAAGCAGAGATTGTGATCAAGTATCAGGGTTATATCGAGAAGCAGAACAAGGATGTAGCGCGAATCCAACGCCTGGAAGAAAGGCGTATCCCACCTGGCATCGATTACGGATGTCTCGCTGGTCTACGTTTTGAGGCATGCCAGAAGCTTAATAAACTTCGCCCGGCTACCCTGGGTCAAGCCTCCCGCATAGACGGTGTCACACCGGCAGACGTAGCTATTCTGCTAGTTCACATGGAAAGAGCAAGAAGAGGATCTTGAATTCAGAGGCAGATCTAATCCTGTACAATGCCAATGTGATAACCCTGGACCGAACAAGGCCCAGGGCGACTGCGGTAGCTGTTAAAGGCAGTCGAATCATAGATGTTGGCACAGACGAAGATACCAGATTCCATAAGGGGACAAGGACCAAGATCATAGACTGCCGCGGCAGGACAGTGCTTCCGGGATTCAACGATGCTCATTGCCACCCCATTGCCCTGGCTTCCAGCTTGTTGGGTGTCGACTGTAGACCTTCTTCGGTAAGAAGCATCAGTGACATTCAGACCCAA
>JAPLHP010000003.1 GCA_026389585.1 Chloroflexota bacterium
GGACCTTCTTGGCACATTGAGCGCATCTGATAGCACTCGTGACCAGCCCAAGAGACGATGTGACCATGGCAGCTGAAGCTGTTGCGGCACGTTCTGCGACCGTCAAGAGGCAAAACAAGGGCAGAAGGAGCCAACAAGACGGTTCGGCGAAGCACTCTCGTGATAGACAATAGCCACAAAAACTACATCCGCAACCTACCACTCATCCCCCTACGTATTAAGCGTTCTTGAATCGAACGAGGTGAGGCTACCACAACTGATCATCTGCTGTCAACTTCTGTTGTGGTAGTTGTGGATGTTCTACGATTGTGACAGGGGTTAAGCGTTCAGGGAAAATGTCACCCTATGAGAAAGGAGACAATTTCATTGAATCTAGCCGGGATTACCCGTATCAACTCGTAGTGAACTGACCCTCATCCCTCTTTGATATTAACATCAATGATATACCCATTGTATCCAACTTTCAACCCTGCTCAGAAACCCCCGGACAACCCATAGCATCCTCATCGTGAGATGTGTGAGGCTGTCTGTTACCACAGTACCTCATTCCTTCAGCAAGCGGTTTCCCAGTGTCGCGCCAGGTCATTGTCTGCCGATTCGCCAAGTTCCGTGAGTGCCCGTTCCCCACGTGTCATTGCGAGTCCTTCACTCTGGGAAGGACTCGCAGAAGGGCGACGAAGCAATGCCCTCTCCCATCGATGGGAGAGGGCTGGGGTGAGGGTGATGTCGGCTTGGAGAATGGCTCGCAATGACATGATGACGGCTTTCTTGTCTGCACTGGGGATTTGGGCTATCATGCATAACACAATAGGGTTTTCGCAGCCCCCCGAGTTTGGCGGCTTTGATGTCCGAATAATGGCGATCAGAATGAGAGGGTAGCATGGATCTGCGCTTTAGCGAAGAAGATGAAAGGTTCCGGCAGGAAGTACGTGAATTCATAAAGAAAGAACTGCCGCCTGGCTGGAAAGGGACCGGGCTGCTCTCAGAGGCAAAGGGCGAGGAAGAGTGGCAGTTTGCGCGCGAAATGCTGCGGAAGGTTGGGGCCAAGGGGTGGCATTCCTTAGCTTGGCCAAGAGAATACGGGGGGCAACAGTCCATGACAAAGCAATTCATCTTCAGCGAGGAGATGTACTATCACGAACTACCCGGGGTTGATCTGGTGGGCACCCTTATGCTGGCCCCGGCCCTGATCCAGTATGGCACAATGGAACAGAAGCGACAGCATCTGCCCAAGATAGCTCAGGGCGAGGTGGTCTGGTGTCAGGGTTATAGCGAGCCGGGGGCGGGCTCTGACCTAGCCTCACTATCAACACGGGCCACAGAGGAAGGAGATTTCTTGGTTCTCAACGGACAGAAGACATGGAGTACAAATGCCAACCGCGCTGACTGGTGTTACTTGCTGGCCAGGACTGGCCTCCAAGCCCCCAAACACAAGGGAATCAGCTTCTTGCTCATGGATATGAAAACGCCTGGGGTTTCTGCACGCCACCTGCCCAATATAGTAGGTACCTTCTGCGAGATCTTCCTCGATAACGTGTGTGTTCCTAAGGAGAATCTCGTAGGTAGCAAGAACGAGGGCTGGAAGGTGGCAAACACCGTCCTCGGCTATGAGAGGTCGGGGGTTCACCGCATAGCCGCGGCCTGGAGAAACCTAGACCGACTGATCCAATTTGCCAAGGAAACAAACCGAGGGGGCAGCCCCCTGTTCAAATATCCTTTCATTCGGCAGAAGCTAAGCCAGCTGTACATCGAGGGCCAGGCGGTCAGACTCTTAGCCTACAGGGTTCTGTGGCTTCAGGACACTGGCCGTGACATAAGCTACGAAGTGTCGGCAACACGACTCTCGGGAAGTCTGTTTCAGCAGCGGGTCGCTAGCACCGCAATGGAAATCCTGGGGCCCTTTGGTCAACTGGACCAAGGCTCCGAATGGGCCCCTGAGGCGGACTTTCGTAGAGAATACCTCTATTCCTTGGCGGCTACAATCGGGGCTGGCACTGCAGAAATACAACGAAATATTATTGCCGTCAGGGGCCTAGGACTACCAAGGGTATGAAACAAGCAGAGAGGACGCAGCGCCCCAAGCGGTGTCCGCGTTGACCATCCGACAGGGGGCTGCCAAAATTGGTATATGTCCGTTCTAGACCTTGCTTTTTCCCCAAGATCAATTGCCGTTGTCGGTGCCTCCTCCAACCCTGATTCTCGTACAAATCAGAACTTCCTGCGACCGCTCTTGGCTTTTGGCTGCAAAGCAAGAGTATACCCGGTAAACCCATACCTGAGTGAAGTCGTGGGCTTGAAAGCCTATGCCAGTATTCAGGACGTACCTGAGCCGGTGGATTATGCGATCTGTGCTGTTCCCGCGCCATTGACGCCGCAAGTAATGCAAGACTGCGCGGCCGCCCGAGTGAGGGTGGCAGCAATTTTCACCGCTGGTTTCAGTGAGACTGGAGAGGAAACAGGCAGAAGACTGGAAAGGGATATAGTCGACATAGCCAGACATAGTGGCGTGCGCGTCATTGGCCCCAATTGTCTCGGGGTCCATTGTCCTAAGTCTGGCGTGTCCCTCGAAGCAGATATTCCAAGACGAAGCGGTCATGTAGGCTTTATCTCTCAGAGCGGGGGCAATGCCAAAGAATTGATCCTCGCGGGAGCTGAGCATGGGATATTCTTTAGTAAGGTCGTCAGCTACGGAAATGCTGCAGACCTCAATGAGGCAGACTTCCTGGAGTACTTTGCTGGAGACAAGGATACCAGAATCATCGCTGCCTACATTGAGGGCATAAAGCAACCCCAGAGGTTTGCCAAGGCGTTGAAAGAAGCAGCGGCAGCAAAACCGGTGATAATCCTCAAGGGAGGAAAGACCGAGGCAGGAGCAGGGGCAGCGATCTCGCATACAGGTGCTTTGTCAGGGAGCAAGGATACCTGGGATGCGTTGTGCCGACAAACAGGGACAATGCAAGCTGGCAATCTGGAGGAAATCGCAGACGCTATCCTGGCTTTTTCATTACTGAAGCCGCCGCGGGGAAAGAGAATTGGTATCATTGGAATAGGCGGAGGGGCAAGTGTTCAGGCCGCTGATGACTGCGAGAGTTGTGGCCTTATCCTGCCTGCCTTCCCTGACAAGATCAGGCAAGAGTTAAGGAAATTCGCCCCGCCAGCGGGAACTGGTTTCCGTAACCCTATAGATGCCTCAGCAGAGGTATACTGGAACCCGGCTTCGTTCGCCGAAACGATCAGCCTTGTCGCGAATTGGGATGGGGTAGATGCCCTGTTTGTAATGCTGAGTGCTACGGCTACCCTCAGGCGTGGCATTGAAACCCTCAGAGCCCAAATCGAGGCCGTCATTGAAGTAGGCATGAGGAGCGACAAACCGCTGGCCATTGTTTTACGCACTGGAAACATAGCTAGAGCTGAAGAGATGGCCAGGGAGGTGGAAGAACGATGTGTCGAAGCCGGCTTTCCGGTCTATCCATCTTGCTCGCGCGCCGCGCAAGCCATTAGTCGTCTAATCTGCTACGATGAGGAGCGACGCTTCCAGGTGCAAAGGTAGAACAACTCCAGTCTCGGCGCTATTCTTGACAAGGACAAGCAGCTCGCAGCCAACTTACGCTTGGCTCACAGAAGGTGCGTCACAGGAGGAATGCAATGAAACCAGCAGCCAACCTAGATGGTGCAACAGCTTCAAATATCGCCTACTGGTGAGGCGAAACTGGCAATACACGGTATCACAGCGAATGAGGACTGAAGAGATTGTGGTATGAGACGATTGGAAGGGAGAACTGCTCTGGCAACAGGGGGTGCCTCTGGTATCGGCCAGGCCACAGCTTTGGCCTTCGCCAGAGAGGGTGCAAAGGTTGTGATCGCTGATGTAAATGTCGATGGCGGCAACGCCACGCTGCGTATGGTCAGGGAAATTGGCGGTGAAGCCATTTTCGTCAGGACTGATGTAAGGCGGGCTGACGAGGTTGAGGCATTGGTCAACGAAGTAGTCAAGACCTATGGGCGATTGGACTGTGCCTTCAATAACGCCGGCATAATCGGCAAGCCCACCTCCGCTGTGGAATGCACAGAAGAGAACTGGGACAAGGTAATCAGCACAAATCTCAAAGGTGTTTTCCTTTGCATGAAGTATGAGATCCCTTACATGATCAGGCAAGGGCATGGCGCTATTGTTAACACGGCATCGGTGGCTGGGCTCATAGGTGTTCAACGGAACGCAGCCTACGTGGCCAGCAAGCATGGCATCGCGGGGCTGACCAAGGCGGCGGCAATCGACTATGCCAGATCCGGCATCCGCATAAACGCCGTGTGCCCCGGGTTTATCCGCACGGCCATGCTCGGCCTCCTGGAGGCGAAACCAGAAAGGGAGGCTCGCTGCGTATCCATGGAGCCCATCGGAAGGCTTGGCCGACCTGAAGAGGTCGCCGAAGCCGTCGTCTGGATGTGCTCGGATGCAGCATCGTTTGTGACCGGCCACCTAATGGCCGTGGATGGAGGCTTGGTTGCCAGATAGAAGACAATGCCGGGCCTTGCCGAGCAGACCATCTTGAATGAGAACAAGGAAGGATGTGGAAATGTTGCAGTTTGAAGCCAAAGAGCAGGTCCTCCTATGCGGATGCTGGAAAGAGGAGCGTAGCCAGCCTGCTCCTATCTCCTCCCGGATGATGCCTCATATCTGAGTGAAACACTCGATATCGTGGATGGTGCCCCTTCGTGATTCTTTGAATATGGCTCTCACCCTCGCACCCACAGTTATCTTCTTCTCATCCGTCTCATCCAGCCAGTGCATCAAACATGTATCAGCTCCATCCAGCTTTACATAGATATCAGTGCGAGGCACTTTTATGGGCTTTCCTGTATTGGGGTCAATGTAAGGCAGTTTTACCACCGTAAACGCATAGATGGATCCCTCGGTTCCTAGATCCACCCATTTGTCCATTGTCCTATAGCAGCGCCCACAGACCTCCCTGGGTGGCACATAGACTCTGCCACAATGCGAACACTTTATGCCTAGTATCGTCTTTTTGTCTCTGAGCCCGATGAGAAACTTGCTGATGTAGTGGCCGCAATACCAACGGTACACGTGTTCAGCCCCCCCGGAGCTCATCTCCAAGAGTTCTCCCTCACTGCCAGTTGATATATTCTTCATGCATCCTCCTCCGTCAGGCTAGGGCTTGGTTGATCTCAATATGGTAGCCTCAAACCAGTAACAAGAACCGAAGGCAGTGGCCATGGCTGTGTTCACGTTGGGCACTTGTCTATCCTCTGCCTTGCCCATGACCTGAAGAGCCGCCTCACCAATTCTGATTAGAGCAGTAGCCCCGATCGGATTCGTAGCCAGTACGCCGCCCGAAGGATTCAGGGGCAACTCACCATCCATATCGAAAACGCCTTTTCTGACCAGTTTTGGTGCCTCACCACGGTCACAAAACCACATGTGGTCCATCCAAGCCACGCCGCAGGTGGAGAATGGCAGATAGAGTTCCATCACGTCTATCTCCTTCAGCGGGTCTGTAATGCCCGCCCGTTTGTATACTCTGCTCACTGTCGCCTCGAGAGTGGGCATCGTCTCCCAGTCGTAGTCACCAAAATATACACAATCGTGAGATACAGCAGTGGCATGCACCCAGGCCGGTTTGTCGGCAATCTTTGGAGCTTTGTCCTCTGAAGCATAGATGACAGCACACGCCCCATCGGACCTAGGGCAGCTGTCAAGAAGCTTGATCGGCCAGCAGAGCATAGGAGAGTTCATCACATCCTGTACAGTGATGAACTTCCTGAGATGGGCATGGGGGTTCTTAAGGGCATTGTTGTGATCCCTGACCGTCACCAGAGCCGCATCCTCTTGGGTAGCCCCATATCGCTTCATATACATCGCGTACTGGGCTGCATTTGGGCCAATAGCCCCACCGAAGAAGTCTCTCTCCAATATGGGATCTGCACAGGTACTTATGGCTGCCTGCGTATCGGATTCGGAGTTCTTCTCCCATCCGATGGCCATCACCACATCAAAGAGGCCTGAGGCAACATGATGGTAGGCGCATGACCCCAAAGTACCGCCTGTGCTGCCTCCAGTCGTCACCTTCATGATCGGCCTCCTGAATGCTCCCCAACCATCCACACTCCACCCATCCACGCAGTTGATCCCCTCAAAGTGATCCATGTTGCCAATAACGATGGCATCAATGTCCCTCAGGCCAAGGACGGCATTATCTAACGCCCTTTTCACAGCCTCACTGATCAACTCTTGACCATTGACATCCTTTCTCTTCGAGGTATGATATGTTTGCCCCACCCCCACAATGGCTGCTCTCCTGCCCATTTCTATCCCTCCTCGCCGCTTAGAATCCAAACGCAGTGAGTTTGAGCGCATATTCCGGTGATGCCATGGGCCAGAGCAGTTCTTGCCCCATGTACCTGTCGCTTCCCTGCCTCCCCTCTCAATTGAAGCACAGCCTCAGCGATCCTGGCTAATCCAGCAACTTGAACACTATGCGCCGAGAGGACTCCTCCTGAGGGGTTAACTGGCAGCCTCCCCTCCATCTGTGTCTCACCGCTATCAATCAGTTTGCCTCCGTCGCCGCGATCACAGAAGCCCAGCCCTTCATACCACATGAGTTCCATGTAGGTGAAGGCATCATAGACTTCGGCCACATTGATCTCCCTGAAAGGATCCATAATGCCAGCCATTCTGTAGGCCTTCTTGGCCGCCGCCTCCAAAGCGAAGGAGTATGTCAAATCCCTCTCGCCAAGACGGTATGCATCGGTGCAATGCGCCACGCCCCTGACCCAGACAGGCTTCCTGGCCAGCTTCTTTTTTGCCACCTTCTCTGTGGCGAGAATGATAGCGCAGGCTCCGTCAGAAATAGGTGATGTATCCAGGCGCTTGATAGGCTCAGCGAGCATCCGGGATTTCATCACATCTTCCACCGTGATGTCCATAGCCACATGAGCGTATGGATTGTTCTTGGCGTTCCTATGGTTCTTCACCGAAACCTTGGCACACTGCTCCTCGTTGATTCTGAATCGATTCATATAGGCCCTTGCCTGCAGTGCACAAGAGGAGATGGCATCCATCCCCAAAAGGCGGTCATAGATAGGGTCAAAGGCCTGATTAAAGATTTTTCTTGGAGAACCCTCGGAAACTTTGCAGTGGGCTGTAACCATAGTAGTGTTGTAGACCCCCGAAAGCGTCCTCATCAGGCCGTAGAAAGCACCCAGGGTGCCATCGCCCTCCACGTTCGTGGCATCCCTGCCATACGACCCGGCGGCCTCTGCCACCGCCATGCACGCGATGGTACGGCCATCGAAGAAATCATTGGTGGTTGTAACCACATTGTCAATTTCGCTCAGACCCATGCCAGCATCATCGAGGGCTCCTCTTGCCGCTTCGTACACCAACTCCGCAAAACTCTTGGTCTTGCCCCTCTCATACTTCGTCTGACCAACCCCAACTACGGCCACCTTATCCATGCTTTACCTTGCCCCTTTCATAGGCTTGAAGTATTTGATATCCAGGTAGTTGCCCTTCGGTTTCTCCTCAAAAACTGCCTTTAGTCGCATCCCTTCCCTTAAAGCCTTGAGGTCTGCTTCGCCGACGAGATGAGTCATACCCGTGTCAGCACCATCTAGCTTTATTATCCCGTACGCGAAAGGTGCTTTCATTGGATGCAATTCGGGCTCACTATAATGCACCACAGTGAACGTCTGCAGAGTACCCTCATCGCTCACCTCCACCCACTCGCTCAGATCACTGAAGCACTGATGACAGGTCTTCTTAGGAGGGACTAGAACAATATTGCACATGCGGCAGCGAATGCCGTAGATTTTTCTATTCCGCAGACCAACATAGAACTTGCTGGCCACCGCACCTGCTGCCCAGGTGTAAGGAACCCTAATGACTCCCTGGTGGAGCAGCAAACCGCCCCTCTCTTCAACCTCGAAAACAGTCTCATTCTGCATTCCATCCTCCCTAGACCGGCGTTTCGGATAACAACCACCCAAAGCAATAGAATAATAGGCGGAACATTTCGTTAACAGTTCCCAGCCCGTGACGCATGAAACACCCGGATATTTTATTGCCGATCCACCACACTCTCGGTTCAGGTAACGCTAGCTTGTGGATCAATCATGAGCCTATGCAGTTCCTGCCTCGCGCTTGGCTATGTAGCTCCGCATAGTACCCACCACTACTTCCTCTCCTCTCTGGTTCCTGATCGTCTCTCGAAAAGTAATCACACCACCACGCTCATCCCTGTCCTGTTTGTCGATTGCTGTAAATTCCACATGGATGGTGTCAAGAAGCCTCACCGGGGCGATGAACCTCACCTTATCCATCCCATAGAAAGCAATGATGGCAATTTCAGAGAGAGGAAGCAAACCAGACGCTACCGACAAGACGAGGAAGCCGTGAGCTATCCTCTCCTTGAAAGGACCTTGCTTAGCGTACTCAACGTCTGTGTGAAGCGGATGCCAATCTCCGCTAAAAGCTGAGAACATCACAATATCGGCTTCAGTAATGGTCCTTCCACGGGTAACAATCCTGTCGCCCACATTGAAATCCTCAAAGTATTTCATCTCAGCCATTGGTGCACCACTTCCGAATATGCATTGTATCGTTCAGTGGACCCTACGCTTCTCGGCGCCCCAGTACCTATCGCGAAGCGCCTTCTTGTCATGCTTACCCACGGACGTAAGAGGAATCTGATCCACAAACTCCACCGACTTAGGCGCCTTTATTGATCCCTTTCTCTCCTTGCAGAACTGAATAATCTCCCCAGCGCCCGCCGTCCTGGCCGAATGGAGGACCACGAAGGCCTTCAGAGCTTCACCCCATTTCGGGTCGGGAATGCCGATGACGGCAGCGTCTGCTACCGCCGGATGCTCGTGAAGAGTAGCCTCAATCTCCTTGGGATAGATGTTCCAACCACCACTTATGACCATGTCTTTCTTACGGTCAAGGATATAGATATAGCCTTCTTCGTCTCGACGGCCTATGTCACCTGTGTGTAACCATCCACCCTTCATGGCCTGTGCTGTCTCCTCTGGTTTGTTCAGGTAGCCTTTCATCATGTTAGGCGTTCTCACAGCCATTTCTCCTTCGCTCCCGAGAGGTACATCCTTATCCTCGTCGTCCACTAACCGCAAATGACACATGAGAGTTGGTCTGCCACATGAGGATAGTCTTTCTTCTTCCCCTGGAGAGACAACGTGGTCCTCTTGTCTCAGCGCAGTAAGAAACATGGGGGCCTCGGTCTGGCCAAAGACCTGGATAAGAACGGGACCGAAGGCGGCAAGCGCCTCTCTGAGTCGCTCAGGACCAATAGGAGACGCGCCATAGATAATGGTGTTGAGGCTACTGCAATCGTACTTATTGAGTTCCGGATAGTCCAAGATCCGGTACAGCATGGTCGGCACTATGAAAGTCGCAGTGACCTTTTGCCTCGCAACCGTCTCAAGAAAGAGCTCGGGGCTGAAGCGATCAAGAATCACCTGCGTGCCGCCGCGCAGGCAAATCGGTATCATAAACACGTTAGAGGCATGAGACATAGGTGCCACATGCAGGAAGATATGCCTAACCCCCAACCCTATCTCTGTCAGCGCAGTCAGGTACGTGTGAACGCGGTTCGTCGAGGCATGCATACATCCCTTCGGGACCCCTGTCGTCCCACCCGTGTAGTAGATAGAGATCACATCATCTTCGCTCACGCTCACTGGAGGATCACTGGCCGGCTGGGAAGAAAGAGTCTGATAGAAGTCATTGCTATCGGGAGGGATAGCAGTTCCTTCAGAGATGCATAGAAAATGTCTCACTGTCTCAAGATGAGGTCGCATTTGCTCTACATGGGCAGCATACGTCGCATGGTACACGAGAACGCTCACTACGGAGTCGTTCGCCATGTACGCATTATCAGCAGGAACCACGATTCCCTCATGCAAGATAACCTGCACCAGCCCAGCCTTTGCTAGGCCGTAGTCCAAGATGATGCTCTCGATACTGTTGGAAGTCAGCGTACCTACCCTGTCACCCTTCTTGAGCCCCATGCTGAGCAGAGCATTGCCCAACTGGTTCGCCCTTTCTTTCAGTCCCCGATAGGTCATCTTTCGGTCGCCTTGCACCGCAACAATCCTCTTGGCGTAATGGTCGACAGCCCAGTCCCACAATCCCCCGATGGTGTATCCCAAGTATCCTGTCATGCTAGCCGCCAATACCTAGTCCCGGAGCAACTCTCGCGCGATTATTATTTTCCTAATCTCGGTGGTACCTGCTCCGATCTCACCCAGCTTCACATCCCTCAACAATCGATTCACCGGGTAGTCCAACATGTAACTGTACCCGCCGTGGATTTGCACAGCGTGGAGTGCCGCCTGGGTGGCCACCTGGCCTGCGAGTAAGAGGGCTGCCGCTGCTAACTTGTTAATTTCGGAGCCCTTCCCACCTCTGTCAGCTTTCTGCGCCATGGCTGCCGCCTTGTACATAAGCAATCTAGCCGATTCTATGCCCACATACATATCGACCAGTTTCTCTTGGATCAGCTGAAACTGGCCGATAGGCTGTCCAAATTGGACTCTCTCCTTGGCGTATTTTAGAGACAACTCTAGCGCTCTCTCCGCCATGCCAAGCGTCCAACCAGTGCCTGCCACCCTTTCCATGTCAAGACCACCCATCATCACTCTAACACCCTGGTTTAGGTCACCCAATATGTTCTCCTCGGGAACACGGTAATCATCAAAGATCAGTTCACCGGTGGGGGAACCCCTCTCTCCCATCTTCTCGAGATGCTTGGTGGCAAGAGTGCCCTGATAGCCGGGCTCCACAATGAAAGCTGTTATGCCCTTCGCCCCCTTTTCGGGTTCTGTTTTGGCATACACGATCATGATGCCGGCAACGGTCCCATTGGTGATGAACGTCTTGATACCGTTAAGCACGTAGTGCGTGCCGTCCTTCTTCGCCCTCATTTGAATCCCGACTGCATCAGAGCCAGCGTTGGGCTCTGTCAAGGCAAGGGCACCGAGCTTCTCTCCACTGCACAATGGCGGGAGGTATTTCTGTCGCTGCTTCTCGGTTCCATTCCGATAGAGATTGTCACTGCACAAATTGGAATGGGCATGGCAAGATAAGCTTAGAGCAGGGCAAATCCTGCTCATCTGTTCAAGGCAAATGCACTGTGCCAGATAGTCCATGGCGGAGCCGCCGTACTTCTCTGGGACGGTAACCCCCATCCAACCCAAGTCACCCAACCTTTTCCACACCCAGTCGGGCAACTTGTCCTCCCTATCGATTTGCTGAGAAATGGGCTCAATCTCCCTAACCATGAAATCATAGACAGACTCCGCGAGCATTTTGTGGGCTTCGCTTAGCTCAAAATCCATCCGTCTTCCCCTCCTCCAACTGTGCACCTAGATCCAAGCAGGCAATAGCTACTTGCCCTTAAACTCGGGCTTTCGCTTCTCTATGAAGGCTTGTATCCCCTCTCTTGCATCTCCCGTTCCACAAGCTGCGCCAAAACACTCTGCCTCATAGTGCAGTGCGCAGTCCAGATCCATGTCCATCCCGTTGTTCACTGCCAACTTTACCATGCCGAGTGCAATTGGGCCCTTGGAACAAAGCTTCTCGACCAGTTCGTCCACGGCTCTATCCAGTTCCTCAGCAGGTACAACTCTATTCACCAAACCAAGCCTGTAAGCTTCGGCGGCGGGAGTCAGCTCACCCAGCATATTCATTTCTATGGCCTTGGTCCTACCTACTAGCCTGGTGAGCCTCTGAGTTCCTCCCATACCAGGAATAATGCCAAGGTTGATCTCAGGTTGCCCAAAGGCCGCCTTCTCGGAGGCAATCCTAAAGTCACAAGACATGGCGACTTCATTTCCACCACCAAGACAGAGTCCGTTTATCCTGGCCACCACAGGTTTGCGAATTCCCTCAATGAGGTTGGTAAGCGACTGCGCGCGTAATGAAAAGTCCCGCGCCTGTATCGCGCTCAATGTTGCCAATTCGCCAATATCCGCCCCGGCGCAGAAGGCCCTCTCGCCTGCACCCGTGATGATTATGGCACGGATGTTGTCATCGGCTTCCGCGTCGCCTAAAGCATCTCGCATTTCATCCGCCAATGCAGTGTTCAAGGCGTTCATCACCTTAGGCCGATTGATGATTATTGTGGCAACCTTGCCTTTCTTTTCATATATGATGAGTTGATATTCTTTCTGTGACATCTCATGCCCCCTTCTCAACTAGAGTGGTCTTTTGGCAAACATGGTGTAGAATCCCTTGCCGACCTTTCTTCCCAGATAGCCACTATCCACCATACTCCTCAGTATGGGAGCGGCCTTATACCGCTCCCAGCCGGTCTGCTGGTAGATGGAATCAGCCATGTCAAGAACAACGTCTGCACCCGCCAGATCTATCATCTCAAATAGTCCGATGGGCCAGTTGAATGCCAGCTTGCATACTTTGTCTATATCATCCGCACTTGCTAGGCCCTCTTGCAGAATCTTGAGCGCCTCATTGCCGGCTGCGTTGACTATCCTATTCGCCACAAATCCAGGAGAATCCTTCACAACGACTGGTTCCTTGCTTAACGACTTGCCGAAATTGACGCTGATGCTCACGGTTTCGTCGGAGGTAAGCAATGACCTTACTACCTCAATAAGCCGCATCATAGAAACCGGATTGAAGAAATGCATGCCGATGAACTTCTCGGGGCGCTTCGTTACAGATGAGAGCAGACTAATGGGCAGTGACGACGTATTGCTGGCAAAGATCGTCCTCTCAGGGCATATCGCATCGAGCTGTTTGAGTACCGGGTGTTTCACTTCTACCTTCTCAAATACCGCCTCAATCGCATAGTCAACGTCCTTGGCGGCCTCCCTCATATCCGTCGTGGCCCTTATCCTGGCTTGAATCTTGTCTGCGTCAGCCTGCTGCATCGTTCCCTTCTTGACCATCCTGGCCAGACTACTGCTGATGTTACCCATACCGCGATCAAGTACCTCTTGCTTCAAGTCAACCATAGCAACCTCATAGCCTGACTGGGCCACTAGCTGCGTTATGCCGCTGCCCATTGTTCCTGCACCTACGACACATACCTTCTTTATGTCCACTTGTACCCTCCTCTCCATAGATTAATCTCGCATAGCCCACAAGGCTCTTACGCACACTTTCCCGTCAGAGCCAATGTGGCTGCCGCCGCTCAATGCTCTTTCGCAAACCAAGAGTTTCCCTGCCAAGCTCGCAACGGTCCTCTCATGCCTTAAAGAGAGCCGACGGTGTTCACCATCTCTGATATGGATTCGGTTTCATTTGTCCAGGCCACCATAGGCCTACGTTAGCCCCGCACGGCTCGGAACTGTCCATCTCTGTATGACAATGAGTCAGCTTCTATTTCCCTGTGAACCTGGGCTTTCGCTTCTCCATGAAGGCTCGCCTAGCTTCGGCCACATCATCTGTAGCGAAAACTGAGGGCATTATCCCGAGTGCAAAATCCCAGTCTTCATGGGACTTGCGATTTAGTATCCTTTTTATGGCAGCCTGTGCAAAGGGCGCGCCATTCTTAAGTTTATCGCATACTCTAGCGACCTCTACCCGCAGCTGGTCATGAGGCACCACGGTATTTACGAGACCAATAGCCTTGGCTTCCTCAGCGCCGATATCATTTGCCATAAGGGACAGATAAGAAATCCGGTGCTTGCCCATTATCTCCATGCCACGAGTCAACGTCTCTATGGGAATGGCCCCATGGTTAATCTCCCTTATGCTGAACTTGGCCTTGTCTGATGCAACTACGATGTCACCGGTCAACGTAATTCCTGCGCCAAATCCATAGGCAATTCCGTTGACAGCCATGACCACGGGCTTTGGCATGTACTCAAAGTGATTGAATGTCTTGGCCACCAGTTGCATGAAATACATGCCACCACCAACCTTTTGGAAATCGAAACCTGTGACGTCAGCCCCTGCAGAGAAAACGTCCTCTTGGCCGGTTAGTACCACCACCCTCATATTCTCATCTTCCTCGATGTCAGTCAGCGCAGCGTCCAAATCCTTGAACATCTGATGATTTGCCGCGTTCTTCTTCTCCATCCGGTTGAAAATGATGGTAGCCACCCTATCGTCCTTTTCCAGCCTTATTGTCTCGTGACTCATATGTTCTCTCCCTGTCGCCTGCTTAGGAAGCCCATTCCCGCAGCCTTCAATAGCCCAGTGCTTTGATCTCTCTATCCAGAATCTGTTTGAGGTAGGCAGGTCTTTCCTTGCCCGGTATGAAGTCAAAGGCCACCATGCCGTAGGGATCAACCTCTTCCCGGAGGATTCGGATTTGCTCTTGCGTCGGCTTCTCGGTCTCGGGGACATCCTTCGGGATCGCCAGTTCAAAGCCGGTGTTATTGATCACGTCATCCACAGTAACGCCTGGGTGCACAGAGGCAATTTTGAAAGGTCTCCCTTCCTCCTCCTTTATGAGAATGGCAAGGTTGGTAATGAGTTTTATGGGGCCAGGTCTGAGACCTGCTTTTATTCGCTCTTCATTGCCGATCTTCCACCTCGTCCCGGTTATGAAGTCAACCTTGGGCACCAGTGTCCTCTTGCTATGATTGGGGAAATAGCCAATCATCTTGCGATGCATCTTGACTACTTCCGGTGCACCTGCTCCTCCCGGCCCACGCAACATTGGCCTTTGGTAGTCCCCTACAACTGAGAGATTTATATTGCCATACTGGTCTGTCTGGATGCTGGAAATGGGCTCAACATCCACGCCCACCCCTAAGTAAAGCGAGTTTATGCATTCAGTCATATTCCAGCGGGCAACGCCGCCCTTAGTAGCCGCTGCCTCATACGTAGCGAAGGATAACCGGAATGGCCTAGCATCGACCGACGAGTAGGCCATATACATAACATTGGGAGCATGTGTTACCTTCGCCAGGAGGTAGCTCACAAAGGCAAGCGGGGTGAAGGAGCCCAGGATGAGTATGTCCCCGTCCTCGATCTCTGCGGCCACTGCCACACACATCAGCTCTGCCGGCTTGTAGTCATCCGAATACTTGCTCATAGCAACTTCACCTCCCGCGCAAGCTTCTTCAGTAGATTCATCTGCTTGAGACCGCCTACAGCCTCCAGGTACTCATCCTCCGATTTCATCACATATTCATCCAGATAACCCTTGAAGGTCTCAGGGCTTGCTGCCATTTCCATATATTTCATCATGTGCCACGGATCACCGACATAACTCGGCACCAAGGAAGTGGGATGAGCCCCAAAAGGCTGTTCTATTACCATGTCGACATAGAACCTCGGTATCTTTGTCTTGTAGGGATTCTCTCTCAAGACTTCGGTAGGGACTATTTCCTCTACCGTTACGATGACCTTTCCGGCCGCCTTGGCCAGTTCCAGATCGGATCCTGCGGTACCTTCAATCTGGATGTTCCCTGCCGGGTCAGCTCGCTGGGCATGAATTAGGGCTACGTCCGGCTTGATGGCAGGAACTGCTATCATCTCTTCACCCGTGAAGGGGCAGTTTATTACCTTATAAAATTCTGGCCTCTGCTTGAGGAAGTCAGACCCAAAGGGTCCGCGATAAGGTAAGAAGGGAACACCTCTGCCTGCCGCCTCGAATCCCAGGATTATGGCCAGACCGCTGATCTCATCGTACTTTAGACCCCCCTTCTCGACGGCACGTCTGAAATTCATTGGCAGACCGTAGGCCTCCATACTGACGAAAGAGAACATCAACCTGTCTAGGCAACCAGCTCCGACCATCAAATCAATGTCTATGCTCCCCAAGATAGTCATGGCATATAGATTCTTTATCTTGGAGCGGATTATCTGACGTACAAGCGCCATCGGGTGGCTACTCAACCAGGCTCCTCCTATCGCCACTTTGTCTCCATCTTCTATGAGCTTAGCAATATCGCCCAATTTAGCCACCTTGTTTTGGTTTAACACCTTGTCTCTTCTTGTCATTTCACCTCCCCCGCTTGCCGGTTTTGCTTGTGCTAGGACATATTGTCACACAGAAGACAGCATCTCGAACAGCGTTGTTGAAAACCTGGATGTAATTCCGGCGACCAGTACAAGTGCATCGCATCTATGCACTTTTCCCCGGAATGATCACGGACCCTCCTTCCCATAATCGATGCCCCTACAGATGGTGCACGCGAATTGGCGTCGGGTTCCAGCTTCTCTTAGCGCCCAACTATCATAATACTGACCACATTCCTAGGAGGAACACCACCCAGATTATGGGTTAGCCCGATCCGCGGGTTCTTTATCTGCCTGGCTCCTGCTTTGCCCTGAAGCTGCTTATACATCTCGTACATCATTCGAAGTCCGGAGGCACCGATGGGGTGGCCGAAGCACTTCAAGCCACCGTCCGGCTGACACGGAATCTGCCCACCCAACTCAAAGAACCCAGCATCTATGTCCTCCTTTGCTCTTCCCCTGGGTGATATTCCAAGATCCTCGTACGTAACTAGCTCGGTGATCGAGAAGCAGTCATGAACCTCCATCATACTTATCTCCTGACGTGGGTTAGTTATCCCCGCCTCCCGATAGGCTCTGGGCGCTGCACGACAGGTTGACTCAACGTGGGCAAAGTCATATTTCGTGTGCATCAATTCCTCGCCTGAGCTCGCGGCGATCTGCGATGATTTAATGAACACGTGATCGTCCCTGAAACTCCTGGCCAGGTCTGCTCGAGTTACAATGGCTGCGGCAGCTCCATCACTCACGCCACAGCAGTCGAAAAGCCCCAGGGGCCAGGCAATTATGGGGGATGCCATCACTTGCTCAATGGTCACCTCCCTTCGAAGATGAGCCTTCTCACACAAAGCACCGTTGTGATGGCTCTTTACCGAAATCTTGGCCAAGGTCCTCTTGCCTTCCTCAGGGCTAAGTTTGTACTGCGAGAAGTATCTAGTGGCCATCATGGCAAACAGTCCGGGCGTTGTATTATTGGCCAAGATGATCCTCAACTTAGTTCCTACAGCCATTACGTGCGAAAACTCAGGCAGACCGCCGTAGCCCGTATCCTTGAGTTTCTCCACACCTAGTGCCAAAGCAATATCATAGGCGCCTGCGGCAATCGCATAGGCAGCCGCCCTCAACGCTTCGGATCCGCTGGCACACATATTCTCGACCTTCGTCGCCGCAATAAATGGTAGTTTTAGTGCAGTAGACAGAGGTATGGCGCTGTGTCCCACGCTCACCTCAGTCATTTCAGGGCCACCCTGCCAGGCTGCCTGAATGTCTTTCTTGTCGATTCCGGCATCCTTAATCGCCTCATTGAACGCGTCAACCATTAGGTCTTCAGGACTCTTGTCCCAGAGTTCGCCAAACTTGGTGCAGCCCATCCCTATTATTGCAACTTTGTCCCTAATGCCTTCCGACATTTTGCCTCCATCTTTCCTCTCGTTCTAGGACTCTGCGCAGGACGGAATCCTTTCCTGCGTCATACTTAAGATATTGATAATCCTTGATCCAGGTATATGTTCTGCCCCGTCATATTATTGGAAGCGTCCGACGCCAAATAGACAGCCAGAAGACCAATATCCCTTGCCTCGCCTACTCTTCTCAAAGGCAGGCTCTTCAAGGCTGCTTGCAGAAGCGCCTCATCCTGGAAGAATCCCTCCGATTGGTCAGTGCGGACGAGACCGGGGCCAATGGCATTAACATTGATGTTGTATCTAGCCCATTCGAGAGCCAACATCTTGGTAAGCATGGCAACCGCAGCCTTGCTGGCCGCATAGGGCCCTCTATGAGGCGCTACTTTGGCAGCATATCCTGAAGTGATATTGATGATCTTCCCTTTCTTTCTCTGGATCATGTAGGTCCCAACCGCTCTGGTGCAGAGGAAAAGGGCCGTCAAGTTGGTGTCGATCACTTTTCGCCATTCCTCCTCGCTCATGAGTGTAGCGAGGTCTGTCGCAGGGTCTGCTCCTACCACTCGCTGGCTGGAGTCGGGCAGGATAGGCTTTATTAGAACAATACCCGCGTTGTTGACTAGTATGTCAATCTTGCCAAAGTCATGAACGGTCCTCTCTGCCATCCGGGCAATCTCTTCGGCTTTGGTTATGTCAGTCGGAATGGCTAGACCTCTCCTCCCAATCTGGCATACCTTCTGGGCAGTATCCTCGATTTCTCCAGCAGTCCGAGCCACTGCAACCACATCTGCTCCTGCCTCAGCCAGGGTTAGAGCGATGGCCTTGCCTATGCCCCGACCGGCGCCGGTCACTATGGCTGACTTGCCCTCTAGGACAAACTCCTTGAGTACCATCCTTCTCTCCTCAACGTTGAATAACCTTTCGCTAGTACCAGCCAAGACCTAGCACAACCGTTCTCTTTATTCTGCATCGATCCCTTTGCGTGGGCCTTTGAAACACCTGCGACACGCCGCCCTCACGGTGAAATATGGAATGAGCAAAATATAGGAAACCACACCCCAGGAAAAGACAACCTTGAGACCTTTCAAAAGTTCCTCGGATGTGAATATCATGTCCATACGCATTACACCTAAGGCCTTGCCATCTACAATCAGTCTATTATCCTTACGCTTGACCGCGTAGAATTCCGCTATTACTTCCCCATCTTCGTTGAATACTCTTGCGCCGTTGCTCATCACTGCTACCTTTGATAACTCATCTTGACCTTGTTGTTTTTGGTTTTCGAAGACTGCCAACTATCTTCCTACCACCTTCTTAAAATCGATGCCCAAATCCTCCATGAGCACCTGCGTCATTGCCCTGCCACCACCAGACACACCGCCTCCCGGATGAGTACTGGCTCCGCACATGTAGAGCTTCTTCACGGGCGTTCTGTACTGGCCCCAACCGGGAAGAGGTCTGTTGGTGAGGAATTGTGACAGATATGCGCCGATGTGCATTACATCCCCCTCGATCATGGCGGGGTTGTACCTTTCGAGGTCCAGCGGGCTCATTATGGCCCTGCCCAGAATGTTCTCGGGCCCCATATTCGTAGTCCGCTGGCGTACCATATCCAGAATGCCATCCGCCACCTCCTGTTTGATAGCATCCCACCTGGCAGCACCGCCCGGCTTCAGGTTGTACGGCTCATAGTGATAGAGATAGCCGGTATGCCTGCCAGCAGGAGCGCGGGTAGGATCACACTGAGTAGCCACAATCATCAAAGGCATTGCTGTGTTCGGAATCCCGTACTTATACTGATCAAATAGACGGAGAAAGTCATCCATATTACCCGGGGTCAACTCCACCATGACCGCACGGTCAACATCCCCACCCACCTTGTACTTCGGGGCGTCCTTCAAAGCCAAGGACTGGTTCATGGCAGAGAACGGACTGTGTTTGATGCGTTTGACCTTGTCTTGGAACCCCTCGGGCAGGTCGGCGCCCGTCATCAAATTGAGGAGAAGCTGTTTCACATTGACATTGCTGACAATAGCCTTCTTCGCCAGGATTTCCTCCCCACCCTCCAGTATCACTCCCTTTGCCTCGCCGCCGACCACCTTAACAGCCGTAACTGCACTGGACAGCCGGATAGTACCGCCGTTGTCCTTTATGCAAGTTGCCAGCTTTTCTGTAAGTGCTCCTGAGCCACCCTCCGGCCATGCAATTCCCCAAGTATGGAAATAGGGCAGCCCGAACATATAGTACCCCGTCCCGATCTCATGAGGAGCGAACATGACCTCGGATGCCCACCTATTCAGAGCAATCCTCATCTGCTCGCTCTCGAACCATTCTTTGGCGAGTTCAGTGGTGCTGGAGAGGATCACTCTCATGTACTCGCGTCCCATATCGCTCTGATCCATCAGGGACATGAGACGACCGAAAGGTGCTGCTGGCGAAAACGTGGCCACACCACCCGCCTTGAGGAGTGGACCAGCACCTTCGACGAACTTACGATACATTTCAGCATCATGTCGTGAGAACTGCGCTATGGACTGACACGTTTTGTCCAAGTCCCGATAGAAAACCAACGCACTATCGTCCGGAAAGACAATGGCAAGCTGTGGGTCTGGCGTTATGTACTTTAGTCCATACTTTGACCTCAGCCCCAATTCATCCCGGTGAATCATCGGATTGGCCTGCATGGTCATGTGCACCGTAGCGCCCGGATCATGTATGAACCCTGGCAAAGTGAGTTGCCGACTGGCAGCACTCCCACCAACAATGTCAGACCTCTCAAGTACACAAACGTCCAGCCCTGCTTTTGCAAGATAAGCAGCGACTATGAGCCCGTTGTGTCCTCCGCCTATCACCACTACGTCGTGTGCCATCGTTCTTCCCTCCTCCAATAATTGATGGGATCTGACCTAAGATGGAGACTCGTGGGACTCGGTCATTTCGTAGTAAGAGTAACAGCCATCGTTTCCCGTCACCAGGAATTTGTCGCCGGTCAGTTTTATGCGTGGGTTTGCTGCCTTCGCCGCTCCCTCCTCGATAGCCCTCGCCACGATCGGGCAGGCTTTCCAGCATTCCCTGCCGATGACATCAGCGACATTGCAGTGACGCACCTTGTAGAGATACCGATTCTCCCCCACCTTCTCGATCAACGGACGTTGCTCCATAGTGAAAAGAAGTTCATCCCCCGCTTCCAACACCTTATGAAGCGTGTCCTCAAGGCTTGCCTTACCTGGCACCAGGCCCGCCTTCCTCACCGGGACTTGCCAGAATCCCCAGTCTCTCAGCCCTTCATGAATCGCCTGCAGCCCTTCCTCACCGTACTTATCGTCAATCACCTTCACCATTCTTGCAATTATGCGCCACAGGAGTCTCTGGGTGGCATTCAACTTCGCAGCAACTTCAGGCGATCGACTTGGATCAACTTCCTTCGTCATCTCAGACCCCCTAACTCTGTTTGGATCTGGCAATCACACTCTTATGGGTGCGGCTTTCCAGAAATAACCACAGATACCATGGGTTTCATCAACATACCGCCTGCGGAAGGTCATCTCCACCGGCATATCTACCTTCAGCGACTCAGGCTCAGCATCAGTAACATCGAAGATGAATCTTCCCCCACCATCGAAGTCTATCACTCCGTACATCTCCGGTGGGCTGACGCTGAAAGCCAAGCTATCGCTGGTGTAACTGAACAAGCGACCTCTCTTATCAGCAAAGCGATAGTCTTCCATCTCATCAACAGCTCCGCATTCTGGATCCACGCAGATCCTCTGGCTGGGGTATTGTGGTGTCCCACATCGCTTGCACTTCGACCCATGGAGTGCCAGAATCACCTTGCGGTCCCTCCACATTAGGGTTACCTGTGTGGGGCCAGTCTCTCCACGAAGACCCTTTTCGATAGGGAGCACATCCCGAAAGGTCAGATACTTCTCGTAGCTAGCTAGCTCCTTCTTCGAAGTGAGATGATTCTTCATCCCGCGCTTCTCAGCCATGTCAACAATGTCCTTCGTCACCTCAAAGAACAGGGCATCGCTTCCATTGCCATAGCTGGCGACGAGTATCTTGTCACCTGGCTTGGCTTCCTCGAATGCGGCGACAAGCATCATCAAGGGATTAGCAGCACCAGCATCACCGACTGTGCTGAGCAATTCCTGCTGGACTTGGCTGGGCACAAACCCAAGACTCTTGCCTATGGCGGCATGCTCTCGAACATAGAGGCACGGATAGATTACCTTAGCGAAGTCTTTGGCTCTCAAGCCGTATTTCTTCAGGAGACCTGAAATGGCCTCACTGACGAATTTCGTATAGCCCTCGTCGCGGATCCATCTATCTTCCGAAGTATGTACAAATTTGTCGTCCTCAGCCCTCCAGCGGTCCATGAAATCACTGGTAATCGAGAAGGATCCTCCTGGTATTGCAATCACCCGGTTGTCTCCAACTACAAAAGCAGCAGCCCCATCTCCGTAGTTTGCCTCTCCAAAGCTACCTGGCTTCGCCACACGGCAATCGGAAGCGCAGACAATAACGCTCTTTGCTGACCCAGCCTTGACGGCATCACATCCTGCGATAAGAGCTGCGGTACCCGCCTTGGTGGAGTTAGTGAAATCAGCAGTTCTGATACTGGAGCTGAGATCTAGAGCAGAGGCTACAATGCCAGCGTCCTGCCTCTCCTTATAGGGAGGGGTAACCGTGGCAAGGTACAAAGCTTCCAGTGTTTCTCTTCCGCCCCCGCTTAGGCAGTCAGACCCAGCAGCAACCGCCATAGTGACAGCATCCTCGTCATAGTTGGCGACAGCCTTCTCTCCGGGAATACCCCCTGTATTGAACCATCCCATAGCCGTGGTGATCGTCTTGCGGTTCAAACGGTACCATGGTACATAAGCTCCATACGAAACGATTCCTATCATCTTCTATGCCTCCTCAAAGTGTTGACTGTGAACCCATGTCATACTGCTCCGAGGCGTCAATCTCTCATGAAACGTAGAACACCACCCAGGATCAGTCCCACCGCACTCTGGGGGGTACACTTCAATCATTGTTAGATTACCCCCTCGTCTTTCAAACGGGCGATATCACCCCATTCATAGCCAAGCTCCAAGAGCACCTCTTCAGTGTGCTCTCCTATCTCAGGAGCCTTTGTTCGGGGACGTGCTTCCATCTTGGAGAGGCTGAAAGGCACGCCGGGGATCTTCACATGACCCAAGACAGGATGGTGGAAATCAGTCACATAGTCATTTGCCAGCACCTGGGGATCTAACGCAGCTTCGGAAACAGTATTGACAACGTCCCAAGCGAACTGGGCCTTCTCTTTGAACCTCTTGACCCATTCGTCTCTAGACTTCTGAGCAAAGATTGAGTCCAGGAGTTTAATGAACTCCTTGTTGTTGTCCCTTCTCATCTGTGGTGTGGCAAGCAGCTCCTCCACCTCTTTCCCTGGAATGTCGAGCATTTCTCGGACGTTGTCCCAGAATCTGTCATATTGCATGTCGGAAAGTTCTATCCATTTGCCGTCGGCGCACCGGTAGCTATTGGTAAAGGCATTCCCTGATCTAGCCCTGGAATGTCTCGGTTGCTGCCGCCCGCGCCAAAGTGCAGTTTGGATATTGAGCGCCTGCAAATGTATCGCCGAACCCAGCATGGACACGTAGATCTCCTGACCGATACCGGCCCGCTCCTTAGCCAAGAGTCCAACCAATATGGCATATGCCGTCATTGTTGCCGCCAACTGGTCTACCACAGCTCCGACTATCTCGAAAGGTTCTGGGCTGTCTCGATCTCCGCAGGCCATCATCAGACCCGAACGTGCCTGCGCCAGGACGTCGAAGGCCCGCTTCTCCGCATCTTCTCCCTTTGACCCATATCCCGAAGCAATTACGTATATGATCTGAGGGTTGTGCTTACAAAGGTTTTGGTAGTCCAATCCCAAACGTTCGCGCAATCCCTCACGATAGTTAGTGTAGAACACGTCGGACGTTTGGACCAGGCGATAGAATATCTCACGTCCCTTCTCCTTGCTCAGGTCGAGGGTAATGCCCCTCTTGTTGCGGTTGAATGTCTCAAAGACAAGGTTTAGGCCATGAGGCAACATCATTTGGCGATCCCAGAGCTTCTGAGAGCCCCTGGAAGGATCACCAACGCCAGGTTGCTCCACCTTTATCACCTCTGCTCCAAGGTCACCAAGCATGTAGCCGGCACCTGCTCCATTGATAAAAGATGCCCATTCCAGCAATCGAATGCCATCAAGTGGTCCGCTCATCTGTCTTGCTCCGGTTTCTGAAACTGCCTCGAGTATTCTATTTCTTGTCGTAGTACTTCGGGGGATTCTTCGTGTGCCGGTCTTGCATTCCGTGCAGGGAATCTTTTAGACCCTGGTTCCTGCGCTCCTTGAAGAAGTTATATTCGTCGGGCTCCCAGCGCAGATTGGTAAACAGAGTATGTGAGAAATATGCGGCGCTGACGCTGGCTGTATGCATCCCCATTATGTTCAACCACAATTCCAGGGTGGATTTGCCTATGGCTATACCATCCCGAGGCAACTTTGCCAAGTCTTCAGCCAGTTCCCTCACTTCGCTCTCAAGTTCATCAGATGGGACAGCCTTCGTCACCAAAGTCATGTCAGCCGCTTCTTTCCCCGAGAATCTTCTGCCCGTGAAGATGAGGTCTCTGGCTCTCTTGAAACCTACAGTTAGAATAAGAGATGCCACAAACGGATTGGCACTCCCAACAGTCCCAATCCGTTCTTCAATAAAGCCTAGCTCAGCGTCATCAGCCACTATAGCAAAGTCACAGAAATGCAATATCATGGTGCCTGCGCCCAAACAATAGCCTTGCCCTACGCCAATGGTGATCTTGGGGCAGTAGAGAATCCTGCACCAGTCTTCCATGAATTTCTTGTCATACTTCAGCCTTATCCGCAGACTGGGACGACGCTCTCCTTGTCCCCCTGTTCCGAAACCGTAAACAAAGCCGGCCTGGGATAGGTCCTCGCCAGCGCAGAAATGCTTGCCGGCGCCCTTGATTACTATTATTTTTACCTCATCGTCATCCTCTGCCTCAGTCATAGCACTCAGCATATCAGTAAAAACACCCTCTTTGGTACCCATCATGTTGAGAACATTAAGCTTCTCAGGACGATTAAGTGTGATTGTCGCAACCCCCCCCTTTTTCTCATAGATGACGTACTTATATTCCATTACAGCCTCCCTAGAGTGAGAATTTTTCGCGACGTTGGGCAACTAATAACTAAGAGTATACGATAATCAACCTCACACAACAAGGATGAGCATATCACCAGTACTTTTTGGCGTCAAGCGCTCGTGTGGTTGCTACTGCTATGCAGCCCATCGGGGCACCATGCTCCTGCTCTCAAGATCTCCAAGCCCCGTCCGCGGATGGCCGCGGGGGGTATCATGCTACTCTTCCCCAGGTGGAAGTTGGCCTGCCTCATTGTCTTCGTGTATTAACCATACGGGGGTAAGACTCCGCTTGTAAGCTCTTCGATCGCCCTCTTACGCAGTTTCCCTAGTACTGCCAGCATCATGCCAGTTTCCTGTGGGGAGAGTTCTGCCAATATTCCAGCAATGGCCCTCACCCTTTTTTGACGTCCGAAAGCCAGCTGACCTTCACTTGTCAAGACCACCCTGGTGACATTCTTTCTCTTGGGATCCCTTGTTCTCGTTACAAGACCTTGCTTCTCCATGCGATCGAGCAAGTCATAGACCGAATGAGGTCTTCTAAACAGCAATCGTGACAGATCGGTAGGGGTGAGAGGCGTCTCAGATGTTTTCACCCAGAACAGCACCGCAGCTTGACTCATTGTAAGGTCAAGCGCCCTCAGTTCTTTCTCAGCAACCCTAATCATTACCCAATACGCTTGATTGAATGTTGACCAGAACTGTCCGTAGCCCTCGCTCAGCCCGCTCGGTTCCATCCCCTCTCCTTTTGCCGTGTGTCTTTGCGATATATTCAAACGCTTCATGACTATTGTCCCTGTGATATTATGTGATATTATAGGTGATATTGTAAGTAGGTGCCAAGTTGATGAGAAGTCGTGAGGGATAAAGGAGCTTCAATGGCCGAAAAGAAGAATGGGCAGATTTACTCAGCCTCTGGGATCCCCATAAAGGATATCTATACCCCAGAGGACGTGAACAAGATCAACTACGAGAAAGACATCGGTGCCCCCGGCAAGCCCCCATATACCCGGGGCGTGTACGCCAGTATGTACCGGGGCCAACTGTGGACCATCAGGCGTCTGACCGGCTATGACAGCCCGGAGGCCACCAACGCCCGCTACAAGGAGGAGTATGCCCTGGGGCAGACAGGATTCTCCATTGCTCCCGATATCTCCACTGCTTCGGGCATGGACCCGGATGACCCTAGAGTAGCGCATGACATTGGGCATGCCGGCGTTCCCATCTACTCCATCGAGGATATGGAGACCGTTTTCAAGGATCTGCCTATAGAGAAGTGCTCCGCCTATCTGGCGGACAGGACCAGTGGGTTGTTGACACCGGCATACTTCGCCATGGCACAGAAGCGAGGCATACCTCTTGCCCAGGTCAGAGGGACAACGGCCTACGACATGCTGACCTGGAGTTCGATGGAGATTGCCAATCAGCCGCCGCCTGAAGGCTACCTCCGGCTCTGCGTGGATCTCATCGAATGGTGCGCTCAGCACGCACCGCGGTGGTACCCCATATGCATGAACTCCTACAACCCCAGAGACAATGGCATCAGCGCTATCCAGGAGTTGGGCATGCTCATGGCTGATGTCATTCAGTACTGTGAAGAAGGAAAGCGGCGGGGCAGGGTTCCAATGGACAAGTTCTGCAAGAGATTTTCCTTCAACATGGCTGCCCACAACGACCTCTTCGAGGAAATATGCAAACTACGTGCGGCCCGGCGCATGCTGCGAAAGATCATCAATGAAAGATTCGGGGTACAGGACCCGGCATGCGGGCAGTTCCGGGTGCACGTCCAGACCTCAGGCTCCACTCATACGCACCAGGAGCCTCTGAACAATGTCATCCGCATCGCCTACCAGACGCTGGCCGCTGTCTTGGGCGGAGCCCAGTCCATACAC
>JAPLHP010000004.1 GCA_026389585.1 Chloroflexota bacterium
CTCTTTCAGGTAATGCTGACACGCGCGGCGAATCAGCTCTGATCTAGTCTTGCATTGATTCTTGGAGAGCTGATCCAGAGCCGCAAGTAACTCGGCGTCAACAGGAACCTGTATCACTTTCTTGGCCATCTAATTCCTCCACATCTAATTCATAGCGAATATAATACACATAATCTTACACAAGGTCAATACCCCTCTGCCTCAAGAGGGTTCAGATATCCAGGTCGTTATTCCCGCTCAGTCTAGTATTGGACTGGGGGTGATCGAGTGCAGCGCGGACTGAACAAGAGTCCAGCGCGTGCAGCCCGAGTAACAGGAGTCTGTTCTGCTCAGGTATGGGCTGCCCAAGTCGGGGTCAGGGTAAACCAGTCAGACTGAAAGCCAATTCAAAAGTTCTGGTTCTGTCTACCGTACAGTATCGCCCACCAATCCTCTGATTGCCATTTGACCTCTCGCCACAAATCCTCTAATGTCAGATCGGTCACCTCTTTGGGCATGACCACAGGGCGTTCCTCGTTTCTCTGCACTCTTCACTGAGAGGATACGCCCTTGCCTATTCCCTACCAATTTACGCAACTTATGGTACGCTACCCAGAACGCCCCCATCAGTGTCCGGTCATCTTCCTTTGTATCCAGGTTGAGATTGGGTGGTATAATGTCGCCGAAAGGGGAGCATGACGTCTCAACTTGGGGGGAAGGGCTTTGACATTTCTAAAGTGAGCAGAAGCCTACCCGCATTGCTTAGCGCGTATGCTGTGGTGTTGGAACAGGTCGGCAACGAAGCCCTGATCCATATCCACCGCCGCCCCGGTTCTTCGTCCAATCCCGGTTCCTCCAGCGGTCCCCGACGGTTGGTCTGCAGTACGCTTGGACGCTTGGTTTCGTTCGTACTCTTTCCATTGGGGCAGATGCGAGTTTGGTGGTGGGGGTTTGCAATCCGTCCGATTGTCAGACTGTTTGTGGAAACCCATATCAACGCCAAGACAGCGGAGATTGGGCGATTTCTCAGGCAGAGGAGACTCAGGATGGCAGGGGAATCAAGCGATGACACCCGTCTGTTGGATGAATATCTGAGGCTTCTTGGGCACGCGGAAGGTATGGTCTCGGGATGGAGCCGGTGGTTAGTACCACTCCGCTTCGTGCCAGGGGTGGCAATGGCCCTCTCATGGGCGCTGGTTGCATCCAGTGACTTACCCCGCCAGGTCTTATATCTGATTCTCACCATTTCCCCTCTTCTGATGTTAGTCGTTTATCCGGTTGTGGTCAGATTTGGCTTCCGTTGGAAGAGGGCCTTTTTCGTGGCATGGCCGTCGCACCCCGGCCTGGCGGTTGACCTCACTCATCACCTTGAAGCAAGCACGACCCTCAACATCTACGAACTGGAGAACCAGGTTTACAGTGATATGGGACTGCGAAAGCACTCCGAGATTCCCATCGATGTTATTCTCCACCCGGCACCATACTGGCTTCTGACTGTGCTGGTAAGCATTGTTATCCCACTGGCATTTGCCCAGAGCAGGGGAGGCTTCACGACAGCAGACTGGATGCTCTCCTCTCTGGTTCAGTTTGCCTTGGTAGTGCTTTTCCTCTTACCTACCTGGAGGGTAGTCAGGCGATACAGAAAGCGCAGGGATGCTGGCCTGGTATGAGAGTTGTGTGGGAATAAGTCCTGTCGGGCCTTCTGGAAAGTCCGAAAAACCTTGCTGGCATTGAGACAGGCATCTTGGCCTCCTCTACACAATCACCAGACCCAAGACAGGCGTTGTTGGGGTCATCCTTTCCAATGCACCTGGTGAGAGAGGGGAGACATGAAGCACATCATCAGAATCGGTAGTTGACATGGTTGTGTATGGCA
Source organism: Chloroflexota bacterium (assembly GCA_026389585.1). Taxonomy (NCBI): domain Bacteria; kingdom Bacillati; phylum Chloroflexota; species Chloroflexota bacterium. The sequence continues at coordinate 1,856 of JAPLHP010000004.1, forward strand.
GTGTGCAGCCCATCTCTTGTATGCAGGCAAGCAGAGCCTTCGGTATCAACCAGGGATGCCACAGAGGTTACGAGCGTTTCCGCCACCTTGAATGGGTTTCTGGGACTCCCTTTGTATCCAAGCTGAGTTAGGAGCGGTATGATTTCTGGTAGGATTTGTGGTACTGTTCAGCCCCCAAATTAGCCGAGCTTGGAGATGGCGTCCTCGAGTTGGAGCAGCAGGGTCATGTCACCGTCTATCTTCAGTTTGCCGCCCGTCCAGGCATTGAAACGGTCCAGCTCTCCTCTCTGAATGGCCGCCCAGTCCTGGGCTGAGGCCGTAAGGGTGCACTTCGCATTCGTGGCAATGCCCTCGTGGCGGGTGGCGACACCCTTCTGACACACAGCATACCAATCACATCCGGCAGGCCCTGTCAGGTGGAACTGGACTGTCACGGTGACCTCCTCGACTCTGGTGGTCTCCCTTGTAGGTGCTCCCGGAGAAGGCAATCCTAACAGACTGGCCAGTCTCTGCGTGCAGGGGTTGTTCAACTCAGCGTCATCCTGAGGCATGGCGACGCCGAGTTTCTTGAAGTTCTTCAGCACCTTCAGAATCACCACGCCGCCCCTGAAGGCCGCGAAGACCTTGTTGTAGAACAGCTTGTCTACTCTCCAGCCGGTCAACTCCTGGTAGCGCTGGACGGTCTCTTCCTCGCCGGGGGCGCCATCCAAGCGGGGAATCCCATAGCCTTCACTGTCCACCCAGTCGAGCATAAGGAAGAAAGCCAGGTCTGCTTGGGGGTCCCCGATGAAGGCCATTTCCCAATCGAACAGTGCTACCACATCGCCGTCCGGACTGAACATAGTGTTAGGCATGCGGGCATCTCCCCAGCACAGAGTCACATGCTCCGGAATGTAGCGGTTCTCTCTGAGCCACTTCAAGGCAGCTTCCAGAACAGGCTGTCGTTCATCAGGTGATTCCTTGTCCCAATTGAGATATCTCTCAAAATAATCAAGTTGCCTGTCCAGAGGATCGGTGCCGTCCTTGGGAATGCCGAGGAAGGACAGGCCCAACGCCCTCCAATCCGCTTTGTGGACCCGGGTCATAGCCTCTATCGCTGACCACCACATCTTTGCCCGTTTCTGCCGGGTGGCATCATAGTAGACGCCGAACGAATGATAGGGTGGGAACTCCGGGGGTACGACCCCTTCGATCCTTCCCATTACATAGAACGCAGTGCCAAGCAGCTTCTCGTCCTGTTCCAGCCAGTAGACCTTCGGAACAGGAGCCTTTGTACCCTGCATGGCCTTCATAATGCGGAACTGAATACTGAGGTCGTAGTCAGGGTAGACCGGGAACGACCTGGGCGCGCAGCGGAGAACCATTCCCTCCGACTTCTGCTCCCCATGTTCCTGCGAGGCAAGATTAAAGAGAAATGTCTCGTTAGAGATCCCGGCCCCGGATCTCTCCAGGTTTGAAATGGCCAGGTTCTTGGCATCCGGCATCTTCTTCTGCAGCCAGGCTGTGAGTTTTGACTGAATATCAGATAAATCTACCTGCCGCGAAAGCATTTGGCACCTCCCCTTCTAGTAGCTCTGGTACCCGTATTTGGGGTACTTGCCGACCACCATCAGTTCGACGGTCCCGTGGCCAACCTCGTGGCCACACTTGAACTCCGAGCCGTAGTCGCAGTACCCCCAGATCTCACGCATCACCTGCGGGTTATTGAGGTCAAACTTGTGCCCATCCGTCCACTTGGCTCCCATCCATTTGCCATGGATAAAGTCCTTGTAGTAGCCACCGTATCCGGCAGGTGCCTGGTAGCAGATGGTGACGGGGCGTATGGAGACTTCTTTCCTGGTGCCGTCAATGGCAGTAAGGATGACGCTGCCACCGGCAAACCGCCGCGCCTGTTCGGGGATATCGTCCCTGAACTTGTAGTTATGCTCCACGTTCACCAGCTTCAGCGGCTCTTTGTTGCTGCCGAAGGGATAAAACAGGCCGCCGCCGAAGTGCCATCGGTTCACAAAACCGCGCTTGTCATCCCAGCTCTCCCTTATGTGGAAGGTGGCGCCCCATTTCTCAAATTGCATCAGGGCGAAGTTAAACAGCATCCCTTCGGGTATCTCCGGAGTCTGTACGCCGGTTTCGATAAAGTCCGCGCCAGCCAGTCTGATGCCCCAGGAGCGGTCCCTCTCGCCCACCCATCCCTCTTTGTCAAGCTGGAACGTTTTCCCCTCCGCCTTGATCCAGCCGGTGGGCCTCACGGACTGCACCATGCGCTTGATGTGCTCCTTCAGCCGGCCGCGGCTGATCTGCAACTGCGCGGGGTCCTCTTCAAGAAGCGGGCTGTATCCCTCGACTGTTATGTCGTAGCTGAGACCATATTCGTTCTCACCCAGGGTGTACCGCACCTTCTTGAGAGGCTCAACTACTTCGTAGGATAAAGGCCCTATTCTGAAGACATCGATGTCGGGACGGAGTTCACGCGAAGCCCGCACCACATACTCGGTCTGGCCCTGAATGGTAAAGGCCACAAAGGCATCCATAACATTGCGGTTGGGATAGTAGCCAAAGCCGGTAGCCAGGTGTGCTGTCCCGGCGACGTCATGGACCTGCATCCAGGCCCTCTCAGTCCATTCGCGGGCGCTTGTGCCAGGCTGATCAAAGGTAGATACGGCCTGGTGGCAGAACATCTCGTCATATTTGGTTATCACCATTCACCTCCAACTCAGGACTGAATATGCTAAGCCAGGAGCCCTCTCTTCTCCAGGTCCTGGGCCACGTCTGTCAGCCCCAGACCCTCCAGGGCTTCTCTGGTTTGGAGGCCCGTGGGCACATCCCATCGCCTCAGCTGATAGTATTCACCCTTCATCTTCTCGAACTCGTTTCGGTCAACCACGGCGCCCTTGCGTGAGACGGTCTCCCAACCCTTCCCCGGCACCACGCACTCGGCATTCGCCTGGTCGTACTTCAGCGGCAGGGTATAGAAGTGATCGGGCAGAGTGTCGAATTCCCTGCCGTGGTGTCCCTCTCTGACAAGGATAGCCCTTTGCAGGTTGAAGACCCTCTCGCCTATTCTGTACAGTCCTTCCTCATCTATACCGTTGCCAAGGACAGCAGCCGCGATTCTGCTTTCCCATGTCGGATCGCCAACCCGGTCCGCAGAGCGGTCGCTATCCGTAATGGGCCAGAGGAAGTTACAGAGGATGAGGCACGCCTCCGCATACTCTCTGTCCTGGATCTTCTTGGCGGCCAGCGCCTTCCCCTCGTAGGTAGAGAAGTCGGCGGCCAATTCACTCCCCCAGAACTTCCTGGCTACGCCCCGGACGACGTCGGTAGAAATGGCGGTCAGCCCTCTGGTTCCTGCCGACCATTTGGCCATAATCAAGCCCACTTCATGGAGCTGCTGTATCGGTATCCTCGGCTCCATGGCATAGGGCAGCGCGTTGGTAATGTAGAGTCTTGGTCCGTATGGATGATATCCGGGTTCGCAGAGATGCCCCGCCAGCCCCACCTGCTCTCTGGCAGCACCTCCCACTGCCTCTGCGGCCCGGTGTATCCCTTGAGCCAGTAGGTCGCCAAAGCCTTCCCGGAGCGAGGTCTTCTTCACCAGCGACTCTATGAACTCCGCGCTGCCTATTTTTGATATTGGTATGCCGGTGCTCTCATCGGTGAGGATGCCAGCCTGGTAACACAGGTGGAGCCAGCTGATCATCAGGTCGATGGCCACCGCATCCAGGCCGTAGCTATCGCAGAGCTTGGTGGCCTGAAAGGCTATGTCATTCCACTCACCATAGTACTTATCCACCCACGGTTGATAGAAGAAGGCAGAATGGCAGATGAATTTCCCCTTCTTCCCGTCGCTCGAAACATAAGCCTTTCTGGCGCATCGGCCCAGGCACCCGTAGCAGGGCTCCTTCTTCATCTCAGGGCCTGGCATCAGTCTCGGTTCCAACGTAGGGTCCCTCGACCACCGGCTGAGATACTCCCAGCCATCAGTTGGAAAGCATCTTCTCAATTCACGGTACTGCCCAATCAACTCCTGCAGCCTATCGGGTTGGGCTACCCTCACGCCCTCACCACCGCTCTTGACCACAACGGCCTTCAGTTTCTTGGAGCCCATGACTGCGCCGAGCCCGCCTGAGCCGCTGGCATCGTTTTCGGCCAGGAGAGTAGCCATGACCGCCATATTCTCAGCGGCGGGACCGATGGACACCACTCTGACAGAGCTTCCCAGTTCGCCTTTCAGCATCTCTCTGGCCTCGATGGCGCCCTTGCCCCAAAGAGCAGAGGCATCCCTGAATTCAACGGTGTCATCATGAAGGAAGAGGTAGACCGGCTTATCAGATTTCCCCTCAACTATGATGCCGTCGTAGCCGGCGAACTTCAGGGCGGCTCCCCAGCGGCCACCGAGGTTGCCATAACAGAATCGTGCTGGGGTGGCAGGCCCTTTCCCGCACACCTCCCAGCGCGACCCCCCGATAGCCGGGACTCCGCAAAGAGGACCGGAGATGAATATCAGCCTGTTCTCGGCGTCGAAGGCCCCGACCTCTGGAGGCACCTTATCCCAGTAAATCCTGGCGGCTATTCCTCTTCCGCCGAGGAAACGATCAGAATAGTCGGTAGTGGAAACAGTTGATGCGCTTCTTGAAGACAAGTCTGCTCGCAGGATTTTCCCGGCATACCCGTATATGGCCATATCTCCCCCCTGATGATGATATAGACTGTTCCGCGTCCCGAAGGCGATCAGTTTCTTAAGACTGCACCAGGCAGTCCTTGCCTTCTCTAGTCCTTTGGTACCATAGCCAGCAGCGCACCCCGGTTCTTCGCCCAGCCCTCGTCATAGGGACTGATATACTTCCACTTGGTCTTTATGGAGGCGAATTTCCACTCTCCAGGCTCCCTCACGTACTCCTCCTCATAAGTCCCTGCCATCCACTGGGCCTTGCCCGTTGTGGTATCGGTAGTAGGCGCTTCGTAATACCACCTGCCCGTTGCCTTATCGCCTTTAACCTCGATGATGGGATTGTGGACCATATGCATGCAGAACGACACGCCCATGGGCACAAATGTACCAAAGAAAGTCTCAAGCCCCGCCGTTCCCTCGAACTGAGAGTCAGGGCCCAGGCCAAAATCCACTTTGGCATCTCTAGTGAAGTGCGAGATCAGTTCATCCCTGTTGCGCTGATCGCTCAATCCGGCATCGCACAGATAGCAGTAGGTGGCCTTCAGCTTCTTGATCGATTCGATGTCCTCCAGGGTCCTGATTCTGGCTTGCAGATTCTTTAGGTCCATGGTCACTCAACCCTCCTTCATAATGCTTATATTTGGACGCGTGTCAATTGCTCGCTGTTTGAGCGGGGCCATGCTGTACTGGGTGGGAACAACGCAATATGAGATTCCCACATGAGACCCCCTAACATTCATGTGACTTCAGAGGTTGATGATTTGGCGGCAAGGATAACACAGGTATCCCTGCTTGTCTATCAGGGGTTACCTTACAGAGAGGCGGTACCGATTCACTTATCTCCATGTGCCGTTTGTCGTGGCCAACAAACGTAAGAACTGGAGGCTATTTACCCTCAGCCAGTATCCTGATAATCCTGGGGGAAGTGGTTTCTGTAAAGAATACGCCTGTAGTCACCCGCACCTTTCCCCCTTTCCTCTTTGGCTTTGGCGGAGCTGGCTTGAGCGGGACCTGCACTTTGCCTGTGCCTCCGCACCTGGAGCACACAGTTCCACGGATATGGCCCTTACCCTGGCAGGAACCACAGATTGTATAGAACACTGCTTGTACCGACCTTACTTTACCTCACTCAATCGTTGTGCCGTAGGGGTACGGTTGCCTCTCTCGGAGTAGCTCAAGGCCTTTAGCGTAGAGCTTGTCCAAAAGTGAATCCAAGGTGCCGAGCTCCTTCTCTGAGAGGCAGGAGGTGACATTAGTGACGGTTCTCTCGCTCTGTTGACGCTTGAAGGCTTCCTCACCTTTCTTTGTCAATGACACCCTGACCAGGTTCTTCCTCTTCAAGTCGCTTGTCTTCTTCACGAGGTCTTGCGCTTCCATGCGGTTCAACAGACCGGATATGGTATGAGGTTCTTTGTGGATTAGGCGTGCCAAGCTGGCGGGTGTCAACTGTCCCTTGGCAGTCTTCAGGTAATATAGGACTGCCGCCTGAGGAAGCGAAACGCCAACTCGGCCTAGCTCCAGATCCCTGGCCCTTTCCAGAACAGCATACGTAATGACCAGCCGCTCCCAAGTTTTCTCGTTCTTATTCAGCTCTGTAACATCTCTCACACCATTCCTCCATGTAATTTTCGCTACATTCCTAAACTAATATTCTACGTCGAGTGGGGCAATTGTCAAACCACGGATTTCCTCTATGGGCCTGAGAATGAATAGAAAAGGATTTGTTTTGCCCTCAATGTGCGAGGGAAACAACCCACTGTAAATACTGGGATATCTGGACGTGTCTGGCTTGTGGTCATGCCAGGAGTCGCGGGCAGGGTTCTAAGGAACCCTGAGGCAGTGATTCGGACTCTATTAGCCCAGCAGTGCCTCGTAGAACTTCAGCCAACCCCCTCTTTGTATCCAAGCTGATGTTGATGGTGTATCATGTCACTGAAGGCAATCTGCTGATGGTACTTCTGCTGCTAAGTGGCAGGTAGAAAGGGGCTTTGCTATGGCGAAGGGTACAATCAAGAAACTAATTGGAGACAAGGGCTATGGGTTTATCCAAACTGAGGAAGGGAAAGACCTCTTCTTTCATCAGAGTCAGCTCGAAGGTGTGGACTATTCTTCCCTCAAGGAAGGCCAAGA
>JAPLHP010000005.1 GCA_026389585.1 Chloroflexota bacterium
CAGGGATGGGCGCTTCGTCATCGGGTTGTGAGGTCTGAGGCAACCATGTCTTTCCCTGCTCTGCGAGTGTTCTTAGAAGGCTATGAGTAGAGACACCGTCCGGTCGGAAGGAGAAGATGGCTGAGATTATAGCCAGGGTGATATCCCAAAAGGGGACCTGCTCGGCTGGGCACCGCTTGGGCGATGAGTTTGTCATAGGGGAGAAAACCCCACCGGGCATGTGTCCCTGGGCCTTTTACACCCTCTTCCCTTTTGCCGGGGTACTGCAGTTTGGGGGCTCGTTCCCCTGGGAAGATGACAAAGACAGAGCCACCATCGCCTGCCCGGACGCGGGAAATCCGGTGGTGTTTGAGTTGAGACGGTGTCTGCCCCAGGATTAGCGGGGCGGATGTCTGAAGTCTAATCCACCTTTACCGCAGGAGGGAGAATCATGAAGGAAGATCTGAGGAAGGCTATCGTCAAGTATCTGGACACTCACCGCCACTGCACCTTGGCCACGGTAAGCGAGGATGGCAGTGCACATGCCAGTACCGTATCCTACGTGAACCAGGGACTCGACATCTACTTCATGACTGACCCCAGCAGCCGGAAGGCGAAGAACATGGCGTTCTGCAACAAGATGGCTTTTGCTGTTACTGAGGACTATCTGGACTGGGATGAGATCAGGGGAGTGCATTTGTCCGGCACTGTCGAATGGATCAAGGATGAGGCAGACCTGAAGCGGGTGCAGAAGATGTTTGGCGACAAGTTTCCCCAGGTCCACAAATACCTGGGCGGCTATGGAGTTACCATCGACATCATCCCCTTCCTCAAGATCAGCCCCGGCAAGATTGACTATCTGGACTTCTCCAAGGGCTTCAATCACTGGGATACCCTGGAGTTGTGACCCTGTAGATAGATCACGAATTCTTAGGAGGTTGAGTTTCATGCTTTCGTCAGATAAGGCTGTTCTGGTTGTTATTGACATCCAGGGGAAATTGGCCCAGTCGATGTACCGCAAGGAACTGCTCTTTGAAAATCTCCAGAAGATCATCAAAGGAGCGCAGATTCTGGAGGTACCTGTTATTGTAACAGAGCAGAATCCCAAGGGACTGGGGCCGACAATACCCGAGATAGCGGCCCTGGTACCCCACTTTCAGCCGATACCGAAGTTCAGCTTTAGCTGCTGTGGCGACGAGCGCTTTACGAAGGAGCTGAAGGCACTGCAGCGCCGGCAGGTACTTCTTGCAGGCATCGAAACCCATGTTTGCGTCTATCAGACGACTGTTGATCTCGTTGCGTCGGGGTATGGGGTACATGTCATCGCCGATGCGGTTTCTTCAAGGACGGCTGAGAACAGGGACATCGGCCTGCAGATGATGAAGGATGTAGGCGCCGGCATCACCAGCGTCGAGGCTGCCCTGTTTGAGTTGCTGCGGGTGGCGGAAGGGCCCAGGTTCAAGGAGATCCTCAAGGTCGTCAAATAGTCACAAATGCCTTTGGTTTCTCCATTTTTGGATTCCCACTGACAATAGGGGTTCCCTTTGCATTGCGCTGTGGGGTTTCAGGGGACTATAATTTCTACGCAAGGCTGTCCAAGGTACCAGGTGATTTTGCCGAAGTTAGAGATTGAAGACTCTTACATTTTCTTACTTCCACCGAGACTCAGCGGAGTTCTCCGAAGGAGATAGATGACGTCTTTCCCATCATTGTTCCAACCCGGCAAGATAGGTTCACTGCAGTTGAAGAACAGGCTGATTATGCCTGCTATGGGCACGCAATTGGCTGATGCGGAGGGGAGGGTCACCGACCGCCTGATCGGTTACTATCGAGCCAGGGCTGCGGGTGGTGTGGGACTGGTTACTCCGCAGTTTGCTGCGGTCAGCCGCGATTCTGCGATGCCTTTCACTATGGCGCTGTGTGATGATGTTCATATTAACGACTGGAGGCGTGTGGCAGATGCGGTGCATGAGGGTGGGGCGAAGTTCTGCATCCAGTTGATGCATATCGGCTTGCTCCTGTTGTATTCAGAGGTTGTTCCCGAAGGTGTCTCGATCCTGGTGCCTTCGATGATGCCCTGGCTGAAGAAAGTCCATAATCCCTACCATGAGCTCAGCGAGAAGGACATCGACCGTTACGTGGAAGATTTCGGTGCAGCGGCGCGCCGGGCCAGGGAGGCAGGGGCTGATGCCATTGAATTGCATGCCTGTCACGGTTGTCTTTTAAGTAGTTTTCTGTCCCCTGTGACTAACCGCAGAACAGACCAGTACGGGGGCAGTGTGGAGAACAGGACCCGCTTTGCCCGGAGGGTCATGGAGCAGATGAGACGAGAGGTGGGGCGGGAGTTCCCGGTATGGGTGAGAATCAATGGCAGTGATGACATCGATGGTGGTATTACTCTTGATGAGGCGATAAGCCAGGCGGTTATTCTGCAGTCGGCCGGTGCCGATGCCATCAGTGTGTCTGGCGGGCTGGAGTACTGGTCCACCTTGAGCATCCCCTGCTATCCCTATCCCGGAGGCCCTATGGTGCCGCTGGCGGAGAAGATGAAGAAGGGTGTTAAGGTGCCGGTGATAGCTGTAGGCAAGATAAACGCGGAGCTGGCAGAGGAGGTGGTTGCGAAGGGGAGGGCGGATTTTGTAGCTATGGGACGTCCGCTGCTGGCTGATCCTGATCTTCCCGATAAGATTCGTGAGGGCCATGTGGAGGAGGTGCGGCGGTGCATCTACTGCAATAACTGTCTGAAGTCCGATCCTCAAGCCGGGCCTGGTTCCTGTTCGGTAAACCCGTATCTCTACAGAGAGGCGAAGTATCCGCCCGTGCCGGCGAAGTCACCCAAAAAGGTGATGGTGATCGGCGGCGGGCTGGGTGGCATGCAGACGGCCCTGTTCCTGGCGCAGCGAGGGCATAAGGTAGCTCTGTATGAAAAGAAGTCCAGGCTTGGCGGCCAGTGGAATGTGGCCTGTGCCACGCCGGGGAAGGAAGACTATGCCACCTTTGCTGAATATCTCAAGCGTCAATTAGACAAGCATGGTGTTGCCATTAAGCTGGGGACGGAGGTCAGCAGAGACAAAGTGATAGGGCTCAAGCCCGATGCGGTGGTACTGGCCACCGGTGCGGTTCCGGTGGGGCTGAGGGTGCCTGGTGGTGCGGGCAAGAATGTGGTGCAGGGCCATGATGTCATAGAAGGCAAGGCTAAGCCTAAAGGCAAGGTTGTGGTGGTGGGTGGGCGCTTTATAGGGATGGAGGTGGCCATCTGGCTGGCGGAGCAGGGCATGGAGGTGAGTCTGGTCACTCGGGCCGGGCTGGGTGAAGATGGGATCAATCTGGAGAAATTCAGCTTCAAGACCCTGGCCAAAAAGCTCCTTGATTTACGTGTCCCGCTCTACCTGCATGCTACAGTCGTGGAGATCACTGATAATGCGGTGATCTTCTCTCTAGGTGGCGAGATCTACTCCTTGCCGGCTGACACGGTGATTATGGCGGTCGGTATGCAGTCGGATAACGGGCTGGCCAAGGAACTTGAGGGTGCTGTTCCTGAATTACATATGGTTGGCGATTGTGTCAGGCCGCGGGATGCGGCTGAAGTAGCCTATCAGGCGGCGAGGGTGGCCGCAAATATCTAGGTCGGCGGAAGCATTTATTTTTGCAGAGAGTGATTCAGAGATAATGTGTCTGTCGCTCTGGGCTGAAAAGGGAAAGGAGATAAAGTGGCAGAGTTGAACGATTTAAGTGGACCATTTAATCCCAATCTGAGGTATTCCGACTTCTCCAAGGAGTTTCTGGTCAAGATCATTGGTGTCTGGCAGTGGGCCTGGCTCCAGATGGACTCAGCCTGGTTTGATGTGGTTAAGAAGAGATATGGTTATCAGGTAGCCTGGGAGTGTGATATGGAGATGTGGTTCAGGGTGGCCCAGCGGTGCAATCCACGCTATGCCAAGCTGGCCAACATCCCCTTGAATAATGTCGTTGATTCCCTGAAACTCCTCCAGTTGCCTCTGGACAATACCATGGGAGGGATATTCCCGGTTGAATATGACATAAAGAACGAGAACCATGCCATAGTTACGGTGCGGAAGTGCCCCTCTCTGGAATGGTGCGAGAAGGAAGATGCGGACCGGATAGTGCCGATGTGTCAGGTCAATGAGCCGCAGATAATCAAGAAATACATTGTTAATCCCAATATCAAGGTGAAGGCTCTTAAGCTGCCGCCCCGGAAGAGCCAGGATGAAATTGCCTGTCAGTGGGAATACAAGATCACTGTTCCCGCGGGTACCAAGATTCGAAGCAAGGCTGAAGTAGTAAACGAGACAAGCGATATCCCTGAGTTAAACGATTACAGCGGCCCATTCTATCCCAGGCTGACCCACAAGAACTTCTCCAAGGACTTCCTTCTCAAGCTGATGGTTGCCTATCAGTATGCCTGGATCATCATGAGTGGCGGCTATTATGATGCGGTGAGGAGCAGATACGGGTTGGAAGTGGCCAATGAGTGCGAGCTGGCATCATGGATGAGGGTGGGGGAGCGGGTTAATCCGCGGTATGCCAAGATCGGCAACATCAAGTTGGAGACAGTGCTTGATTCTCTGAAAGCGGAACAGTTGCCCCTGGACAACACGGTAGGGCTCTATCCGGCTGAGTATGATATCAAGAGCCCGAACCATGTCATCATGACAGTGATGAAGTGCCGCACGCTGGACTATTTCGAGAAGGCTGAGCCGGAGAGGATAATCCCGATGTGCCATCATCTGGAGAAGCCGGTCATCGAGAAGTACATGATCAACCCGAAGATAAAGGTAACACCTCTGGTGCTGCCGCCGCGGAAGAGCCCGGAAGACATCGCCTGCAGGTGGGAATTCAAGCTCGAAAAGTGAGCTTGCGTTCCAGGCTCAACCGGGGCACGTAGTTTACATAAAATGTTGGGGTGCGGAGCGCAATTGCGACATTGGAACTGACTGCCAAGTTGGTGAAGAGCAGGAACTCCTTGAGCATTAGTTGTCTGTAGCAGCCGCTTGCCTTGGCTTTTGCCAGTATATGGTCTGTGTCTTGCGTATTTGGCATAATTACCCAGAAGTTGACACCCCCTATTGCCTGTTTGGTATTATTCAAAACAACTTCCTGACATAGCCCATGCCAGGGAAGTCCTACGACTATTGCTCAATGGGTCATCATACAACGCTCGTAAAGGGGGGGAACGTGAGTAGAAAGAGTACCATACACTTCTTAGTATCTTTTGCCATTGTTATTGGCCTGCTGTTCTCTGTTCTGTTGTCTATGCTGGCTTCCGCACCAGTCAGAGCCACTGATGTAGGCGGCCAGATCACCTCTGACACCACCTGGACCAAGGCCAACAGCCCCTATATTGTCACCAGCAGTGTACTGGTAAACGAGGGGGTTACTCTCACCGTTGAGCCAGGGGTGACAGTCAAGTTCGAAGCATTGAAAGGAATGTTGATTGATGGGCAGCTAGTCGCCAGAGGAACAGCATCTGAGTCAATCACGTTCACTTCTAGCCAAACAACTCCGGCAAAGGGGGACTGGGTTAATATTGTTTTCAGTGAGAAGAGCGTTGACACCAATCTTGACCAGGGCGGCGGCTATCTCAGCGGGAGCATACTGGAATACTGCACCGTGGAGTACGGCGGCGCGTCCGATCAGGCGGCGCTACAGTTCTTGTCTGGCACTGGGACTCGCGTTATTGAACACTGCGTCATCAGGAACAATGCCTCGACTGGACTGCGCAGCCAAAGTACGACCCTTCATGTTACTTCGTGCACCGTCTCCGGTAACTTTGCTGGCGGCATCTATGCAAGCGATGGCCAATCTACCATAAGCGGCTGCACCATCTCCGGGAACTCCGCTTCCTATGGTGGAGGCATCCGTGGAACAGGTGGCCCATTTACCATAAGCGGCTGCACCATCTCCACGAACTCGGCTTATTCTGGTGGCGGCATCGATGCAGATGGTGGCCCATTTGTCATAAGCGACTGCACCATCTCCGGGAACTCCGCTTCCTATGGTGGAGGCATCCGTGGAACAGGTGGCCCATTTACCATAAGCGGCTGC
>JAPLHP010000006.1 GCA_026389585.1 Chloroflexota bacterium
ACTCCTTCCGTGCTCTAATATCCATTGGCTAGCTTTCATCTCCTTCACCACTTAAGCTAGCCCAATTCTCCCCCATTTCGGTTACCTTTTACATGAGTCAACCACCATCCCTTCGGTTACATTTTAGATGAGGCAATTCGAGGGTTAGACAAGAGGCGGGCAGTAACCTATAATTTCCCATACCAATGGGCTCTAGATATAAGACTATCCCCCGTGGTACAGTGACCACCCCAAAGGGTTTTGTTGCTGGTGCTGCTTATGCCGGGATAAAGACCAGAGGAGACGATCTCCTGGATCTGGGTATCCTCTGCTCGGAGTCTCCCTGCGTAGCAACGGGTGTCTTTACCACCAACAGGGTTAAGGCAGCCCCGGTGCTTCTATGTCAGGAGAGACTAGCCCATAAGAGAGCTCAAGCCATAGTGGTCAACTCCGGCTGCGCCAACGCTTGTACCGGAGGCCAGGGACTGGCCGATTCTGCTGAGATGGCTGCCCTTACTGCTAAGAAACTGGGGTTATCCCCGGAGGAGGTCCTGGTCGCCAGCACCGGCGTCATTGGTGTTCCCTTGCCTATGGATCATATCCGTGGTGGGATCGGGCAGGTTGTCCTCTCCCGCGAAGGTGGTCACCATCTGGTGCGGGCAATGATGACCACTGATACCTTCCCCAAGCAGATAGCCGTGAGCATCAATCTTGCTGGTAAGAAGGCCACCATTGGTGGCGTTGCCAAAGGCGCAGGCATGATCCATCCGAACATGGCTACCTTGCTCTGTTTTCTGACCACGGATGCTGCTCTGGAGGATGAGTTTGCTGAAGCATCCCTGCGAAAGGCAGTAGACGATTCTTTTAATATGATCACTGTAGATGGTGATACCAGCACCAATGATACCGTCCTGTTGCTCGCCAATGGACTGGCTGGCAATGAGCCTCTGAGCACTGGCACACCCGGGGGAGAGGTTTTCCAGGATGCTCTTCAGCAGGTTTGCGTCTACCTGGCTAAGTGTGTTGCTCGAGACGGCGAGGGGGCAACTAGGTTAATAGAAGTGAAGGTTGAGGGAGCAGCTACTGGGAAGGATGCTCGCCTGGCTGCCCGGGCTGTAGCCGGTTCTTCGCTGGTCAAAGCTGCAGTACACGGGGCTGACCCTAACTGGGGGAGGATAATTGCGGCTGTGGGCCGGAGTGGTGCAAGAGTGGACCAGTCGAAAGTAGATCTTTACCTTGGTAATCTATGTCTTTTGAAGTCTGGAACTCCAGTGCCTTTTGACATCGGGAAAGCAAGACAAATTTTGAGCAATAGCGACGTACCTATCGCGGTACATCTCAACCTTGGGCACAAACGAGCTGTTGCCTGGGGCTGCGACTTATCCCAGGAATACGTGGTTATCAATAGCGCTTATGCCACCTGAAGTGTTTCAGTCTATCGATCTGCATTGATCCTCACCTCAATAGCTCCCCAAGATCCCCACAGATTATCAACATAGCACAATAAATCATATCCTACGCGTGTCGTTGATAACAGCTTACGCTTCTGCTATCCTTGATTGATTGAGGATGACTATTGGAATCTCGAAAATCCCCGACAGGGATCATCGTCGTAAAGCTGGGGGGTAGTACCCTTGGCAGCCATGATACCACTCTGACTGATTTAGTTGAGCTCCAAAAAAGAGGGAGACTGACTATTGTCGTTCATGGTGGTGCTAATGTAGTCACGGAATGGCTCGGCCGGCTCGGCGTTTCTACTAGATTTGTAAACGGCTTAAGGGTAACTGATGCTGAGACACTTAAAGTAGTAGTTGCTATCCTGGCCGGACTGGTCAATAAAGAGTTGGTTGCGGCTATCGAGTCTTTGGGTGGACGGGCGATAGGGTTGAGCGGCATCGACGGTGGCCTTTTGGGAGCCTCGATCAAGGATGCTCAAATGGGTTATGTTGGTGAAGTAGTTAAGGTGAATCCGGAGCCGCTTCAAGCGATACTGGGAGCTGGCTTTATTCCTGTGGTTGCCCCGCTGAGCTTTCAGTCACCACCTGACCCAGGCGACAATGGATTCATCCTCAATGTCAATGGGGATACCGCTGCCGGCAGGATTGCTGCTGCCATTGCTGCCGAGGAACTGATCTTTCTTACTGATGTGGCTGGTATCTACAATACTTCGGGTGAACTGATTCCTCAGCTCTCGCCGCAGGAAGCAAAGACTTTGCTTGACTCAGGAGTAGCTTCGGGCGGGATGATACCCAAAATAGAAGCTTGCCTTCTGGCCGCTCCCACTGTGCACAAAACGCGGATTATTGATGGCAGGTTACCCCATGCCTTAATCAAGGAAGTAGATGGCAAAATGGCAGGAACCACCATTGCCTGAATACCCAAGGAGCTGACTATGACCAATTGGCATAAACTGGAACAAAAATATTTGATGCATACCATCGAGCGTTTGCCGGTGACCCTGGTTCGCGGACAGGGAGCGAAGGTATGGGATGACAAAGACAAAGAGTACCTTGATTTTGTTGGTGGTTTGGCAGTAAATAGTCTGGGGCATTGTCACCCCGTAGTATCTCAAGTACTTGCTGAGCAGGCGAAGACGTTAATCCAGACCTCAAATCACTTTTACACTATTCCCCAGATACGCCTGGCGGAACTTTTGGTGCAGAATAGTTGCTTCGACAAAATATTCTTCTGCAATAGCGGCGCCGAGGCAAATGAAGGAGCGGTGAAGCTGGCGCGCCGGTTTGGCAAGCTCTATCTTAACGGAGCCTTTGAGGTGATTACCACCTTCAATTCGTTCCATGGCCGAACGCTGGCAATGGTAGCAGCTACGGGACAGAAGAATCTCCAGGAACCTTATACGCCTCTGGTCAACGGCTTTGTAAACGTGGAATACAACCGGATTGAGGCCATAAAACAGGCTACAAACAGCCAGACTTGTGCTGTAATGCTGGAACCAATACAAGCCGAAGGGGGAGTGAATGTCCCTTCGAAGGACTACCTCCAGAAAGTCCGGGACTGGTGCGACAAGAAAAAGATTCTCCTTATCCTGGACGAAATCCAAACCGGCATGGGGAGAACAGGGACACTTTTTGCCTATCAGCAGTATGGTGTTGAGCCAGATATCATGACCCTGGCAAAAGGATTGGCCAGCGGGGTACCTATCGGCGTTGTGATGGCTAAGAAGAAGGCAGACGTCTTTAAGGCTGGAGAACATGGCTCCACCTTTGGGGGTAACCCTCTGGCATGTGCTGCTGCTTATGCTGCTGTGAAGTTCATTATTGAGAACGATGTGACGGGCAATGTCGAGAGAGTAGGACAATACCTCAACAAGAGACTTGAGGAATTGAAAACAGAATTTGACTTTATCGATGAGGTACGTGGTAGAGGCTTTTTGCAGGCAATGCAATTCAATAAGGATATTGCTGACGGCGTAGTAATGGCTTGTTTGCGGAAAGGCTTGCTAGTTAACCGGGTAAAGCCCAATGCTTTGCGCTTCATACCTCCTCTAATCATCGGAGAGAGTGT
>JAPLHP010000007.1 GCA_026389585.1 Chloroflexota bacterium
TTCAGTCTGCTGACAGACTGCAACCTGCAATTCCTGTCCGAGGTAAGGGATGCTGTCCCCGCTCTTTAACTCCCCGGGAGCAAAAAGAGGCGTATTTTGAACATATCGGGCAGTCTTGCCCAATATCCAGGATGCCTTTCGCTTTAGCAGGTCATCAAGTTGCTGCAATTTATATGACCTGGGCACTACTACTGTAAGTCCTGCCCGTTCTCTCACCTCAAGCCGGACGCACCTTGCTCTATGGCTGCGCTTGAGTGTGTACGATATAAGCTGACCATCAAGGATGACTTCCTTTTGCCCAAGCAGGATCAATGGTGAACAAGCTCGTACAGGTGTGGCCGATATTAGGGATGGATAAAGGTCAGACCCCAAATTCACTTTCAACTTTTCGAATCAATCAGACGGGGCAACTCCAGGGTTGTGGTTTATAGTGGTTTATAGTGAAACCATCGAAGAATATAGTCCATTCCCAACATGCCCAGATAGGCCACATAGGTTCCCTTTACTATTTTCCCGGCTGCAACTACCAAGTAGAACTTCCACGGTGGCATGCGTGTGGCTCCTGCCGTAGCACCTATGAGATCAAAGAAGGGATTGAATACCGCTGAAGCAAGAAAGAGGGTCAGGTATCCGTGTTTCTTCATCCAACCCTCTATACGAGAATATAATCTCTGCGCTCTGCCAGGTTTCTGGTTCTTGAGAAAGGAACCGCTGCCGCGCCCGGCAAGATAGCCCGTGAACTCCCCGAGTGCCTCACCCAGGCCGGCAGCTATACCAACAAGGAAGGGGTACGGCAGCAAGCCTCCGAGGGCAAATACCAGCGGCACGCCGGGGACATAGACAATAATGGTGGCGCCGGCCATGAAGCTAACCACAAAAGCGCCGAGGTAACCATATTCTTTGAAATCCCTTAACTCACTGCGGTAAATTACCGCCAGTGCTGCTATCGCAATGACCAGCAGGGCAGATAGCAGAATCAAATAGCGTCCGGTTTTGCGAGGCTCTTTCCCTTTATCTTCTTCTTTGTTATATTTGTTATCGCTATCGTTTGTGGTCATCTTTCGTCGCTCAAGGATACAGGCAAATTGGAGCACAAGTCAAAAACCGTTGACATGGCTATTTCTGTCTGTTATACCCTATGATAGACATGGCTCGAAAACAGTCCCTAAAGATGCTATGATTGGGCGGGCAAGGGAGGGATAGATATGTCTGGACATTCGAAGTGGTCCAAGATCAAGCGACAAAAGGGCGTAACGGATATCAAAAGGGGGCAGCTCTTTACCAAGTTGGGTAGAGAGATTGCGGTGGCGGTTCGTGAAGGGGGAAGCGACCCCGAACATAATTTTCGCCTTCGGTTGGCAATACAGAAATGCCGTGACAACAATATGCCAATGGATAACGTCAACGCCTCTATCAAGAGAGCGAGCGGTGCGGGAGCCGGCACAATACTAACCGAGGTCAGTTTCGAAGGTTACGGACCCGGTGGCGTAGCCATTCTTGTTCAGGCACTGACAGATAACCGCAACCGTACACTGCAGGAGATACGCAATGTCTTCTCCAGAGGCGGGGGTAATCTCGCAGAAGCGGGAGGAGTAGCCTGGATATTCGAGCCCAAGGGGGTAATTACAGTGGAAACCGGCCAAAACGATCCGGAAGAGTTGGCTCTCTCTGCTATTGATGCCGGCGCTGAAGATGTCACTCTTGAGAAAGACTCTATGGAAGTCTATACCCAACCGCAAATGCTGGAAACAGTGCGTAAGGCCATGGAGCAGAAGAAGACAAAAATAGTCTCCGCCGAGCTATCAATGATACCCAAGACCATGCTGGGGCTGGATGACGCTGGGGCACTGCGCGTTCTCAAGCTCCTGGACCGATTTGAGGAGCTGGACGATGTGCAGCGAGTATTCTCCAATGTCGATTTCTCTGATGCCGTCATGGAGAAGCTGGAGGGCCGGGATTGACAGGTTTTGGGCACGCTATGAACAGGAACATCAAGATTGCACCAGGGGTGTCTTAAACGTCAGTGCGCATTCTTGGCATCGATCCGGGTACCATAGCCATGGGCTATGGTTTGATTGATGAGAAGAACGATGAGCCAAGAATGTTAGATTGCGGAGTCCTGACAGTTTCAAACCGGATTCCCGCGCCTGAGAGATTGTACCAATTATACAAGGGTCTTATAGATATCCTCAATCGCTGTCAGCCCGAAGAGATGGCCGTCGAAGAGCCATTCGTAGCTCTTAACATTCGCTCGGCATTGGCGATAGGCCGAGCACAGGCAGTAGCTATGTTGGCTGCCAGCAGTAAAGGCATCCCTGTCTATACCTACCCGCCAGCTAAGATTAAGCAAGCAGTAGCCGACTATGGATGTAGTGGGAAGGAACAGGTTCAGCGGATGGTATGCATCCAGTTGAGGCTGACACAAATCCCCCGCTCGATCGACGCAACAGACGCTCTAGCAGTAGCTCTATGCCATCTCCAACAGAAGCACCTGGCCAGGATGATAGCAGGAGGCGACCGCGAGTCATCATGATTGCTGCTGTTGAAGGAACCCTGGAACTCCGGAGCACAGACTCGGTCATCATTAGAGTGGGTGGAATAAGTTTTCAGGTATATCTGCCGGCCTCTAGCATAGACGAGCTAGGTCCTGTAGGAAAACAAGTACAACTCCACACACTTCTCCACTGGAAGGAGGACAGAGTAGTTCTCTACGGATTCCTTACTCAAGAGGGGCGCGAATTTTTCAAGATGCTCACCAGCGTCAGTGGTATTGGCCCCAAGTTGGCCATGGCTATGCTTTCCAGCCTCAACCCCGAGGGGTTGGCTTCAGCCATTATGAGCAGCGATATCGATCTTCTCACTCAAGTACCTGGGGTGGGAAAGAAGACAGCCAGTCGTGTAGTGCTGGAGTTGAAGAGTAAACTGGAAAAGGGATGGGGTGGATTAGTGGTAAGCTATCATCCGACAGGGGATAGCGATAAGATCATCACGGCCTTAACCAGTCTCGGCTATTCTGCCGCAGATGCAACCAGGGCTATTGCTGCCCTCTCTACATCTGCCGACCTCAGTCTGGAGGACAAGATTAAACTCGCCTTGCGCAACTTGGCCAGGTAGAGCAATGCGAGACCCCCTGGCAGGCAAGCAGCTCTTATTCCCATCTCCCCAACGCCTGCTTGGCCGCTTCCGTCTCTGCTGATTGTTTGCTCTTGCCACATCCCCTGCCTAAGAGGTCTCCTCCAACTACCACCTCCACCCAATAGGTTTTGTCATGGTCTGGGCCTACCGCCCCTACCAGGCGGTAGGTTGGCCGCTGCTGCCTTTCTGCCTGAACTAGTTCCTGCAGCTTCGATTTGTGGTCAACAGCCATCCCCTCCTCTGCCACCTTGCGAAGGGTGCGACCAAAGAGCCTCATGACCAAATCACTGGCAACATGGAATCCCTGATCTATGAATACAGCACCTATGACCGCTTCCATTACACAGGCAAGGTTTCTGGCCCTCTTACGACCGCCACCCTTCTCTTCACCCTGGGCTAGATAAAGATAGTCCCCCAACCCTAAAGATAGAGACAACTGAGCCAAGCTATCCTGCCGCACTAAAGCAGCTCGAAGCTTGGTCATCTCCCCTTCATCCAGGTCAGCGAACTGCCGGTACAGGTTCTCGGCTATCACAAGGCTAAGCAAAGCATCACCCAGGAACTCAAGCCGCTCGTTAGACCCCAAAGGGAAGTCGGCATTCTCATTGAGATATGAACGGTGCACAAAAGACTGCTGTAACAAGGATAGGTCATTGAAAGTGACGCCAAGATGTTCTTGTATTGCAGCCCAGTCAGGCATACTCAAGTCCTCTCTCATTCAGAGTAACGAGTTACCCCCTCTTTTGTCAATAAGGGTTTGAAATTCATGTTGTAACTCTATGATAATGTCCTCTTAATAACTCGATAGAAATGTCCTCTTTCGCAAAAGGGAGTAAAACAGAGGCAATCCTGATAAGGAGGTGCCTCATTGGAAGGAGGACTGATCACGATGAGTGCCAAAGAGAGA
>JAPLHP010000008.1 GCA_026389585.1 Chloroflexota bacterium
AAAACCTACCACGACTGACATAGTATCACTGGGCAGCTTTGAAAGTTACGCTGAAGTAGTAGGCAACTTACTTGCTTTTATGGGCGTTAAGAGCTTCCTGGGCAATCTTGAGGAGCTTTACGCCAAGATAGACGTTGATACGCCGGTATGGGCCAACTTCTTTGAAGTGTGGCTAAGCGAATTAGGGCCGGAGCCTATTACGGTAGCGGACTTAGGGTCTGTAACAGAATAACTATTGCAAGTTGGGGTATTCTATGCTATACTTAGAGCATGGATACACATTCGATCAAACAGCGATTTGAAGCCTTGGCAGGCTTTCTTGATGAGCGTCTTCGGAGGATTGTTGCTGCGGCGGAAGCCGCAGTTATTGGCTATGGTGGGATTTCCATCGTCTCCCGCGAAACAGGGGTTTCACGCCGTGCCATTGCGTTGGGATGCGAAGAACTCAAACATCCTGAAAGAGCAACCGAAAAGCGTATTCGCAAGGAGGGCGGGGGGCGCAAGCGAACCATTGACAAGGACCTTGAGCTCAGACAGGACCTTGAGAGTCTGATCGAACCTGTCAGTCGAGGAGACCCTGAATCATCCTTGAGGTGGACGTGCAAAAGTGTGCGCAAGCTGTCTCATGAACTCCTTCAAAAGGGACACAAGATCAGTCATAACCTGGTGGCGGAACTTCTGCACGAGATGGGCTATAGCCTTCAAGCCAATCGAAAGACACTTGAAGGAACGTCCCATCCCGATCGCGATGCTCAGTTCGAGTATATTAGCAACAAAGTCAAAGAATATCAGGCCATCAAGCAACCAGTCATTTCGGTTGACACCAAGAAAAGGGAACAGGTCGGCGATTTCAAGAATGGTGGCCGGGAACTTCGTCCGAAGGGCAACCCTGAAAAAGTGCGGGTTCACGATTTTATGATTCCAGAACTGCGGAAGGCATCTCCCTACGGAGTATATGACATAACCTGGAATTGGGGATGGGTCAATGTCGGCATCGATCATGATACCGCTGCTTTTGCAGTAGAGAGCATCCGCCGCTGGTGGCAGTTGATGGGACAGGAGAGATACTTGCAGGCAAAACAATTGCTTATTAGTGCTGATAGTGGGGGCAGCAATGGCTACCGGATAAGACTCTGGAAACTGGAACTACAGAAACTGGCGAACGAAACGGGCCTTTCCATCTCGGTCTCTCACTTGCCACCCGGAACCAGCAAGTGGAACAGGATTGAACACCGTTTGTTTTCATTCATCAGCCAGAATTGGCGGGGAAAGCCCATGGTGAGTCATGAGGTCATTGTCAACCTCATCGCTGCGACGACGACAAGAGAGGGACTTCGAGTTCAATGCCAACTTGATACCACATCACACCCCACGGGGATCAAGGTGTCCGACCAAGAGATGGCCAGTGTCAATATCCAAAGGGATTCCTTTCACGGAGAGTGGAACTACACCATCTCTCCAGTTGCACCTCAAGATAGTATACTTCTTTCGTGACAGCCTCTTAATAGAACACTGCTCTCTACAATATGAGGGAAAGCACATCAAATGATGAAGCTCCGTAGAACATCGATGAAGCTGGGGCAGTTCAAATGATGAAGCGGATTAGAATCGGAGCAGGCATCATTGAATTGCGATTTGCAGAAATTGATTGATAATACAGTATCACGACAGCTATAATGCAGCAAGGATGATGGCAGGATCAACTGAGGAAAGCCCTATTCTGGCAGTAGATCTAGGTGGCACCAAGATCGTTACCGCCCTAATCTCGTCCAGGGGTGAGATTATCTCTCGAGAATACAATCCCACTCTAGCTGAGGAGGGAGCAGATGCAGTAATCAACCGCCTACTGACTACAGTTAATAGCCTTGTCAGTAAGGCATTTTCTTCATCCTACTCTATCGCTACAATAGGCATTGCTGCTGCTGGAGCCATAGATTCAGAGAAAGGTCTAGTAACAGACTCACCCAATCTGCCTGGCTGGCACAATATCCCGCTGAAAGACATGGTAGAGAAAGCCACAGGGATACGAACCTTCATTATGAATGATGCTAGCGCCGCTGCTCTAGGAGAGCATATCTTTGGTGCTGGAAGAGGCATGAACAACTTGATCTATCTTACAGTGAGCACAGGCATCGGTGGTGGAATCATTATCAATGGCAGGTTGTATAGCGGCCCCTCTGGAAGCGCCGGCGAAATAGGCCACACTACGATTGACATCAATGGGCCTCGCTGCAGTTGTGGTAACATCGGTTGTCTTGAAATGCTGGCCTCGGGTAAGGCAGTGGCCAGAGAAGCACAGAGGCTTATCGCCCAGGGCGCCAAGACTGCCATCATTGAGCTTGCTGAGGGAGACCTGCAAAACATCACTGCTCAGACAGTAGCCACTGCAGCCCAAAAAGGAGACACTCTGGCTTTAACAATTATCTCCAAAGCAGCGAACTACCTGGGTGTAGGTCTAGTGAACCTGGTTAACATATTCAACCCCGAGATGATCATCGTTGGTGGGGGGATGGCCAAGATGGGCAATATGCTCCTTGATGGTGCGAGAAAGGTGGTTACAGAAAGAGCATTTCAAATGCCAGCACAGCTGGTGCGCATCGTTCCCAGCCAGCTAGGTGACAATGCCGGTGTCCTTGGAGCTGTCGCCTTCGCCAGAGAACTTCGACGACCTCTTTAGCCACTTCTGCTTCTGAGATAACCGTACTTCCTCATCGGTTGTTCGATAACTAGATAGAAAAGTATTCTTAAAGGCCACAAAAGAGCCGTCAAGGATAGATTGCCTTATCCGCTCCATCAACTTGATGATAAACCATAGGTTGTGAATAGTAGCTAACCTGTAGGCTAGAAGTTCACTGCTTTTGAAAAGGTGATGAAGATATGCTATTGAGAAGTTACTGCAGGTGTAACAACCACATCCAGCATCAATAGGTTCATCCAGGTTCCTGTAGCGAGCATTTTGTACATTATGTCTCCCCAACGTCGTGAATAGGGCGCCATTTCTGGCAATGCGAGTAGGCAGGGCACTGTCAAACATATCCACCCCCCTGGCCACATTCTCAAAGATATCCTCAGGCGCACCCACACCCATGAGATACCGCGGCATGTCCTTGGGAAGAAAGGACACCGTTTCATCCACCACCGCTAGTGTCACCTGCTTTGGCTCTCCCAGACTTAAGCCACCAATGGCATAACCAGCAAATCCCAGGGAAGTAAGAAACGCTGCCGATTCCCGGCGCAATTCCGGGAAGACACCTCCCTGCACAATACCATAGAGGGCTTGATCCTTCCGCCGATGACTTCTCAGACACCTTTCTGCCCAATGATGCGTCCTCTCCATAGCCAACCGGATTAACGTTGAGTCTGCACTGTAGGGAGGACATTCATCCAATGGCATAACAATCTCGCTTCCCAGCCTTTTCTGGAATTGAATCACATTTTCAGGAGTAAAGAAATGTTCACTACCGTCAATATGAGACCTAAAGCTAACTCCCTCATCACTAACCCTCTGAAGCGCTGCCAAGCTAAATACCTGATAGCCTCCACTGTCAGTAAGAATAGGTCTCTCCCAGGACATAAAGCGGTGCAGACCTCCCAGTGATTCCACAATATCAATCCCCGGCCTCAGATAAAGGTGATAGGTATTGCTCAATACCATTCTCACGCCAATAACTTCGAGATCATCCGGCGTGAGGGTCTTGACTGTGGCCTGGCTGCCTACTGGTAAGAACAGGGGGGTAGGTACAATCCCTCGCGGTGTGAGGAGTAAGCCAGCTCGCGCACTGCTTTGTGGACAAGATTTCTCTATCTTAAATCCTTGATCCACTGCCAACTCTATTTCCTAAGCAAATAACTGGCGATTATAGCTCGCTGTATCGAAGATACTCCCACTTAGACCTCTGTCATCAATATATCCAGCACCACTACCGCCGTACTCAGAGAGATAAGCCAAACCATAGTAGACCATTACGCACTCTCTAACTACCCCTGTTCCCATGATTGAGGCAACAGCAAGCTAATCAGGCGTTCCCTTCGCCCAAGCTCACCACAGTTATCTGGTTGTTAGTATAGATGCATATGCTAGCAGCAATCTCCATGCTGGTGCGTGCTATCTCCTCGGCACTGAGGTTGGAATGACGCAGCAGAGCCTTGGCCGCAGCCTGCGCATAGCCACCTCCGGAGCCTATGGCCGCTACATCGTCATCAGGCTCCACCACATCGCCCTCTCCCGAGAGCACCAGCATTTCGTTTCGATCAGCCACTATGAGCCAAGCTTCCAGGCGGCGCAGCACGCGATCAGTACGCCATTCTTTGGCCAATTCTATTGCCGCCCGCCTGAGTTGCCCTCCATACTTCTCCAGCACACCCTCGAACCTCTCAAACAAGGTCAGCGCATCAGCCACCGAGCCAGCAAATCCGGCGACCACCTGGTCGTGATAGAGAGTACGCACCTTCTTGGCACTGCTTTTCAACACAATATCTCCAGTGGTAATCTGACCATCTCCAGCTATGGTCACCTGGTTACCCCGTCTAACCGCCAGAACTGTGGTCCCCCTAATAATGCTTTTCGCCATCATTCACTTCCTTCGCATCAATTCATTGCTCCCGTCTTCAAACAACAACAGAATTAATCAAAAACTCACCCAGTCACCAACAACCTCTCGATCACCTTCGCCACTTGCTCGTACGGGATGTCATGTCGAACCACCGGCTGACCGATCCCTTCGAGCAGCACCCACCTTACCGCTTTTGCCTTCACCTTCTTATCCAACTCCATTGCCCTGAGGACTGCGTTCATGTCTACTCCAGAGCAGCAGGTTGACAAGCCAAACCTGCTTAGGAGAATGCGCTGCCGTTCCACCACTTCTTCCGATAGTAGCCCTAAGCTATAGCTGATCATAGCAGCACCCACCATGCCTATAGCCACAGCTTCACCATGAAGAAACTGCTCATAGTTAGTTGCCGCTTCTAAGGCATGGCCTATAGTATGTCCATAATTTAACAGAATACGCCTCCCCCGCTGCTCCCTCTCGTCTTCACTAACAATCCTGGCTTTGACAGCTACGCTGCGTCTTATGGCCTCAGTAGCAGCTTCTGGGTCCAATACTAGAAGCCTCTCGACATTACACTCCAAAAAGGTGAACAACTCAGGATCGAGTACCAACCCGTGCTTGATTACTTCCGCCCATCCGGAAACCAGTTCTCTTTTGGCAAGAGAGGTCAGGGCTTGAACATCGGCCACCACTATACGAGGTTGGTAGAACACACCTATAAGGTTCTTGGCTTTGGAATGATTAACTGCTGTCTTCCCGCCTATAGAAGCATCCACCATGGCAACCAGACTGGTAGGCACCTGCACCAGCGGCAAGCCGCGAAGGAACGTAGCCGCAACGAAGCCAGCGAGGTCACCTACCATTCCTCCGCCCAAGGCAATAATGACATCACCTCTCTCAGTTCGACGGTCTATTAACCAATCATAGATTCTGGCAGCAGTTTCAAGTGTTTTGGTCGTTTCACCAGGAGAGACTAGAAGGTGCTCTACAGCAAGACCGGTATTCTGAAGACTTTCCGTCACCGTGGCACCATAAATGGAGAAAACCGTCTCGTCACTGACCAGATATGCAGTACCAGTCAATCTTGCCTGACGCATATTTTCACCAAGATTGTGGAGCAAACCCCAACCAACATAAACAGGATAGTGTTCTGCAGCAGTAATCACCTCACAGCCAAGACCTTCCTCGTAGAGGCAACCATCACTTCCTTTATGAGCGCGAGCCCAGTAATATCGCCCCCTGATTATCTCCTGGCATACCTCATCCAAAGTCAAATTGTCAGTATGCACGGTCCAGTCAGCGGTGGCATAATAAGGCTGACGAGATTCCTTCAACTGTTTGATTTGTTCAAGGGGATTTGAAACTGCGAGAAGAGGACGTATAGCTCCGGAGGCCTCATTATCCTTCAGCAGTCGATGGTAGATTGTTTCCGGGCTGGACTCAAGGCAGATGACCACTCCACTCTCTTTCATCAACGTGCGGTTGTGAGGATCAAGCACTGCTCCGCCACCGGTGGCAACCACCACCTCCCTCTTCTTGCACGCCTCGATCAATGCTTGCCGTTCAATTCCTCGGAAATACTTCTCCCCATCCTGGGCAAAAATCTGTTGGATACTCTTGCCAGCAAGCCTTACCACTTCCTCATCCGTATCTACCACATCCCAACCAAGGCGACTGGCCACCTCCCACCCCACCTTTGACTTCCCGGTGGCAGAGAAGCCGATCAAGATAATGCAGTCATTAGCTCTTTTACCCACTTTACTCCGTCTCGGAAATCATGCCCACCTAACGCCTCCGGATAGTGAGAGCCGCTTTCAAGAATAACACGGCAGGCGGGATTGCTCGATAGTATCAATGGCAGAAGGCGGGCAATATCCACCCAGCCATCCTCGGGCTCCTGACTCGGATGCACTGGAATATGGCCAAAGGATAAGTAATCTCCAATACCTCGATTATTCCACAGGTGAACAGAACCAATATATGGTGCCAACTGCTGGGCAACCTGATAGAGATCGAACCCATCCCGCTTAGCAGCAATGTGCATATGACCCACGTCAAAACAATAACACAAGCAGGGAAGCCCACTAGCAACTTCAACCAGGAAATCCACCGTGAGGAAAGGGCTGGGTCCAAACCCCTCAATATGAATTGGCACGCCATGTTTCTCACTAAGCTCCGCCAGTGAAACAGCGCTCCGCCAGGCAATATCCCGCAACTTGGCATACCCCATACCATCAACCCCGGTTGAGGGAGGTGATGGGAAGTGAACCACCACGTACTCAGCCCCGAAATCTTCGGCCAACTCCATCGTTTCATGAACCATTCTCAGGCTGAGCTGTCTTTTCTCCACATCAACATCACAAAGAAAGGACAGGGTAGGGGGCATAGGATACCACGGAATCTTCACCAGCGGAGCATGCACGCTCGATGCCACATCATGATGTTCAATTGCCTTTCTCAATTCCGGCAAATTCTGTGGCAGGAAATTATAGAACTCTCCCCGCTGCAATCCATTCGAGACTATCACCTTATTGAAGTGGCCTAAATCATGGCAATGAAAGCCCAGTCTAGTCATCCCGATCTCCGGATAGAGTTCAGATAGTTATCGTAGTTGCGCCGCATCTCTTCTAGATTGTCCCCGCCAAACTTCTCCATCATGGCATCTGCCAAAACAACCGCCAGCATGGCTTCACCTATCACCCCCACGGCTGGAACAACGCAGATGTCACTTCTTTCAAAGTGAGCTTGGACTGCTTCACCCGTAGACAAGTCTACTGAGGGGAGCGGACTGCCAAGAGTAGGGACCGGCTTCACTGCAACCCTTACCACAATAGGCTCGCCGTTGCTCATTCCTCCCTCAATCCCGCCAGCATGGTTAGTAGTATGCCTCCACGGGTAAGGAGGCTCTTCGCTTGCCTCGATGGCATCGTGGGCCTCGGAGCCTATTGAATTGACTAGTCCGAAGCCATCTCCAATATCCAGTCCCTTAACAGAGTTGATACTCATGATTATCTGGGCAATTCTTCCATCCAGCCGGCGATCCCACTGGACATGACTCCCCAAACCAATTGGAACCCCGGAGGCAATAATTTCACAAACCCCACCCACTGTATCCTTGGATGAGATGACTCTATCAATAGCGGTCATCATAGCCTTTTCCGCTTCAGCATCAGCACACCGGACGGGTGATTTTTCCACTTGTGGCCAATCGATAGAACACGGTGGTTTTGCCCACTCACCACCTATAGCCAGGGTATGACTATTGATCTCCACCCCAAATTCTTGTACAAATCTCCGAGCCACCGCACCAGCAGCTACTCTAGCCGCAGTTTCCCTGGCACTGGCGCGTTCCAGTATGGGGCGGATATCTCCTAAGCCATACTTAGTAACCCCAGCAAGGTCAGCATGTCCTGGGCGTGGGCGAGTGATCCGTTGTATCTCCTTCTCGGTAGGAGAAACATTCATAATCTCTTTCCAGTTTTCCCAATCACGGTTCCAGATCAACAGGCTAATCGGACTTCCTATAGTCAGTCCATGGCGCACCCCCGACAGAATCTCGGCTCTATCATGCTCTATGCTCATGCGTAAACCACGCCCATATCCACACTGCCGCCTCCCCAGTTCACGAGCGATATAGTCCTCACTCAGAGGCACACCGGCCGGCATGCCATCGATAATCACCGTTAGCCCCTTGCCATGCGACTCACCGGAAGTAAGAAAACGAAATCTGAACATCATCTAATCTGTCAACTCCTCACCACCTCGCAGAATCTCCCTCGCTTCTTGAGACAAATCAGCAGGTACCAGAACACTCGTCTCACCGAGTCCATCAACAGTGATGCCATAGATCAGCCCTGCACCCTCATATCGTAGGAGGGCAGGGATTCCCTCACTCTCCAGGTGAGACTTCATTACCTGGGCTTCAAGATAGGTACCAGTATAAACAGTGACTAATTTCACCTCGGCCGGCAACTCTCAACTCCCTAGTCTAGAACTTCCCTGGCTCGCTTGAACATTATGTCAACAGGAGCCTCTCTACCTGCCCATAACTCAAAGGAGGCTGCTCCCTGATAGACCAGCATATGTAAACCCCCCATGACTGCTGCACCAGCCTTTTTAGATTCCTTCAACAACGGCGTCTCCTCTGGATTATACACTAGGTCACAGACGAGAGCACCCTTTGGGATCAAACTGGCCTCTAAGGGAGTCTTGCCCTCCATTGCACTATGTCTCATTCCTATAGAGGTACAATTGACCAATAGATCATAGCCGGAGAGTGCTTTGCCCGATCTCAGTACCTCCCATGACAAGACAGTCATCTTAACGTTCCCTTGAGCCTCCTTTCTCAAAGAAGCAGCCAATACCTCGGCACGCTCCTCAGTCCGATTGACTATAGAAAGACGCCTTACGCCTTCCTTGATAAGGGCAAAAGCCACTGCCCTGGCTGCCCCTCCGGCGCCCAGAAGCAGCGCACTCTTACCCCGACACTCGAAACCTCCATCCTGGCGCAGAGCTTTTACAAAACCAGGAGAATCGGTATTGTAACCCGAAAGCCTGCCGTCCCGATTGACAATGGTATTCACCGCACCGATATGGGCTGCAAGTTTATCCATCTCGTCGAGCAAAGGTATGACCTCTTCCTTATGCGGTATAGTCACATTGGCCCCCAGCATTGATGGCTGGCGAAGGCGTTTCACTGTTGTCTCCAGTTGCGTCGAGTCTGTCTCCCAATTCTCATAGCTGATATCGAGACTGTAGTAATCGAAGGCAGCTTGCTGGAAACACAAGGAAATAGAATGTTTTAGAGGGTAGCCGATAAGAGCTACAGCTTTTTTCATCGGTGAAACACCGTCCTCAGATTCAAATTTATCAGTCTGGTTTGTATTGAAGCAGAGGGAAGACTTCTACCGGTAGATGAAGCCCGGCAGGGTATATTCTGTCTGTGCCTGTGAACCTTCGGTGTTCAACCCATGCCAAGCCAAAGTCTCAATATTACCCTTGTTTGGCGCGCACCGCGTCCAGATATCCTTGCAGGATATACGCTGCCGCTGCTGTATCAATTCGCGCCTTTCTGCTTCCTTTGGCTGATTTGGCCTCAGCCATCCTCCGCCCAGCGGCCACGGTTGAGAGCCGCTCATCCCAGGTTTCTATCGGAATATCCAGCGACTGAGAAAGTTCCTGCAGGAAATCACGGACACGCTCCGCCTGCTGCCCCAAAGTGCCATTCATAGAATAAGGCATCCCAGCTACAATGCGCTGCACCCCATGCTGGATCACCAGATGGCGGATGGCTTCTACAGGGACTTCCGCCCCCATTCTGTCGATTCTCGTCAACGGACTGGCTAGAATACCACAGGGATCACTAATAGCTACTCCGATCCACCTCTCCCCCACGTCAAGCGCTAGGATTCGACCCGCTACCATAGTATCAGCCAACGTCCTTCCGCCACACGCCAGAGTCTTTGTCATAATGGAGTTCAACTAAACTCGCAGCTTGCTTCAGAGCCTCTTCCAGTTTAGTCGCGTCTTTCCCGCTTCCTTGTCCAAGTTCAGCCTTACCACCCCCTCCACCACCAACCACTTTAGCCACCTGTTTCACCAAATCACCAGCATGAAATCCCTTGGCTATCAAATCAGGGGTAACCATAGAGAGCAGGCTAGGCCGCTCATTATAGACTGCCCCCAACACAATTACCCCACTCTTGAGCTCTTCCTTGAGTCGATCACCCACCTCGCGCACGGCCTCCGGACTGGTGGCTGATACCTTGGCAGATAATACATTTACGCCATTGATCACCTTCACCTGGGACAACAATGGCCCTGCCATCTGCCTTGCTATCTCCCGCTCCATTGCAAGTGCTCGCTTGCGCTCCACATCCAGCTCAACCAATATACTGGAAACCTTGGCCTCAACACCATCGGGCACGGTCTGCAACTCCAAGGCCAGAAACTCCAACATGGATGCACGCTGCTCGAGTAACCTCTCCGCCCCACTCCCCGTCACCGCCTCAATCCGCCGGACCCCGCTTCCAACGCTCTCCTCAGCAATAATGTGCAGTATGCCTATTTCACCTGTGGAGTGCACGTGCGTGCCACCGCAGAGCTCGACACTGAACGGCGGATCTCCGATCGAGATCATGCGAACGACTTCGCCGTACTTCTCCCCAAACAGAGCCGTAGCGCCCTCCGAGACCGCTTCCCCATAGGAGGTATTTTGGGCAACCACCGACAGATTCTGCCTTATCTTCTCATTCACCAGGTGCTGGATCTCCAGAAGTCGTTCTTTCCCGACCGGTTCAAGGTGAGTGAAGTCAAACCTGAATCGGTCAGGGGCAACGAGAGAGCCAGACTGACGAACATGCTGTCCCAGCACTGCTCTCAAGGCAGACTGCAGTAAGTGCGTTGCGGTATGGTTGCGCGCAATATCCAGACGGCGTGGCAGATCAACTTCAGCCTCAATACTGTCGCCTACAGCAATACGCCCCCGGATCACCTCACTATGATGAACAGTTAGATCAGGTAGCGGCCTAGTTGTCTGAGTGACGCTAACAGCACCGTGCCCACCTCGAATCACACCGGTGTCACCGACTTGTCCACCCATCTCTCCGTAGAAAGGCGTCTCCTTCAAGATCACCTCAACCTCATCATGCTCAGAAGCAGACTCAACAGGTCTGCCTCCTGCTATCAACCCCATCACCACTGACTTATGATTCTGTCGGTCATATCCAACAAATTCCGTCCGAGTGATTCCCAACTGCTCATAGGACTTCAAATCTGTCCTATCACCAAGGCTGAACTTGTGGGATGCCCTGGCGCGCTCCTGCTGCTTTTCCATCTCCCGTTCAAACTCCTGGGAATCAACATGAAAACCTCCCTCAGCAGCGATCTCTTCCGTCAATTCCTTAGGAAACCCATAGGTATCATACAATTTGAATGCCTCTCCGCCTGGAATTACAAATGGTTTGAACTGCTGCAGCACTCGGATGAGACTGGCGTCCAGCTTGAACACTTGTAGCGTCTTCTGCCATTGGCTGGCCGCCTCCTGATACTGCTTGATCGCTTGCATGGGAATGGCGTCTTGCTGAAGATGCTGCACCGCTTTCTGCAATAGACTGGCCGCTTCCTGATACTGCTTGATTGCCTGCATGGGAATGGCGTCTTGCTGAAGATGCTGCACCATCTTCTGCACCTGAGCAAACGTCTCTGCAAAATTTGGACTTAATGCCTGTCTTCTTACATTTTCGATCATCTCTAATAACACGGCATCAAGGTGACCTATCCCAGCATCAATAACCTGCCCAAACCGCTTCTCCTCCATGTCTATGACATTTCGGACTAGGTTCTGGTTTAGCTTCAGTTCAGGATAGACACGCCCCATCTTCTCAATAACAAAATCTGCCAACGTAACGAGGAAAGGATCTTCAAGCCCCAGGTTCCTGCCAAAGAGGGATGCGCGGCGCAGCAGCCGACGCAACACATAACCCCTTCCCTCATTGCTCGGAACCACCCCATCCGCAATCAGAAAGGGGATGCCACGGACATGCTCAGACACTATCTTGATGGATTTATCAGTCTTGTCACCCTCTCCAAATCTTTTTCCAGAAATCTGCGCCACTCTGGCTACTATGGGAGCAAACAGATCGGTCTCATACACTGACCTCTTCCCCTGCATTACTGCAGCCACGCGCTCTAAGCCCATCCCAGTATCTATATTGGGCTTAGGCAGAGGGGTGCGGCGTCCTTCTTTGTTCTGGTCATACTGGGTAAATACCAGATTCCATATCTCGGAAAAGCGACCGCAGTCGCAAGCCGGGCCACAACCTGATTCGCCACAGCCTAATTCCACACCAAAATCATAGTGAATCTCACTGCAGGGGCCACAGGGCCCGGAATCTCCCGCCGGTCCCCAGAAGTTTTGCTTCTCACCAAGCCTCACAATCCTCTCCGCAGGAACCCCTATCTGTCGCCAATATTTGAAAGCCTCATCATCATCAAGGAAAACGGTTATCCAGAGACGTTCAGGTGGGAACTTGAGCCACTGAATGACAAATTCCCAGGCCCATTCGATAGCTTCTTTCCTGAAGTAATCTCCTACACTGAAGTTCCCCAACATCTCGAAGAAGGTGAGATGTCTCGTATCTCCCACTGAATCGATATCGGTGGTACGGAAGCATTTCTGACAGGAGGTCAGTCGAGTGTTAGGCGGCGTGGCCAAACCCAAAAAATAGGGCTTGATCTGTACCATACCGGCAGTGGTCAATAGCAGGGTCGGGTCACCTTGCGGTATCAGAGAGGAACTGGGAAGGACTGTATGTCCCTTTCCCTCAAAGAAACTGAGGAAAGCCTTTCTGAGTTCGTCGCCAGTCACACTATCACCACACAATCAGTCTTCTTGAACCGAGGTATAGGCACCCCCTGATCACTCGACTCCTTCTCACATCGTCTGATCAACCTGCACGGCCTTCGCCACTTCTCTAACAATATCAGGCCTCGTCAATATGCCCACCAAAGCAAATAGCACTCTAAGCCACAATGGTGAGCAACAGCAAACTGGCGGCCATCCTGGCGCTTGACTGCGCTCTAGAAAGTATATTGGAAATGCTGGATTGGAGCAAGAACACCTGGTCGCCTACTCTCTCCCAGGTATCAACCAGCTTCAGTACTGCCTCGTACTTGCTTATGCCTTATAGACCCGGCTGAGATGACCCACCGAAAAAGTTGATCCAAATAGGAATCCACCTATTACTGTGACAAGCTCCTCGGCCTGTACTGGATTGCCTCAGCCAGGTGATGTGCTTTGATCACGTCAGCACTCTCAAGATCAGCAATAGTCCGGGCAATTTTGAGAATACGGTGAAAACCTCTGGCAGAAAGAGATAGCTGCTTCATTGCTGTCTTGAGTAGTCCTTGAGCCGACGGCTCTACCTGGCAGAACTCCTTCACTTCCACTGCGGTTGCGTCCGCATTGCAGCAAAGTCCTTTCCCATTGAATCGCTCCCGCTGTATTTGGCGTGCCATCTCCACCCTGGCACGCACCTGTTCAGAGCCTTCGTCCTGCCTATCATCAGCAAGTTTTTCATATTCTACGCGGGGAACATCAACGAAGATATCAATCCGATCAATCAAAGGACCGCTGATCCTCTTGCTGTAGCGAGTCACTTCAGCAGAAGAACAACGGCACTCCTTAACAGAATCACCATAATAGCCACAGGGGCAGGGATTCATTGCCGCCACAAGCATAAAATTAGCCGGGAAAGTAATACTGCCCTGAGCGCGGCTAATGGTCACCACCTTGTCCTCCAACGGCTGCCGCAGGACCTCCAAGGTAGCATGTCCAAACTCGGGGAATTCATCTAAAAAGAGAACGCCCCGATGACTCAGGCTTATCTCTCCAGGCCTCGGCCATCGTCCTCCTCCCACTAACCCAGCATTAGAGATAGTGTAATGAGGGGCTCGGAAAGGACGCTGAGCGATAAGGGGGGTATCGGAAGGTAGAAGCCCACTCACACTGTATATTTTGGTCACCTCCAAGCACTCCTCCATAGTCATCTTGGGGAAGATGGAGGGGATGGACCTGGCGAGCATAGTCTTACCGCTGCCTGGTGGGCCAACCATGACTATATTATGTCCTCCAGCAGACGCCACCTCTAGCGCCCGTTTGGCATGCTCCTGGCCTTTTATGTGAGTCAAGTCAGTGACATTCCATACCTGCGCTGTCGCCTCCTCTGAAGGCATGGGTCTATAACTGGTGATGGGGCTATCCCCCCGGAGATGGCGAACCAGCTCGGACAACGAACTAGTGGGGATAACATCAATACCCTCTATCAGGGAAGCTTCCTTCGCATCACTGGAAGGAACTACCACTGTGGAAAGCCCATTCTCTTTGGCAAGAGCAACCATAGGAAGTATGCCATGCGTATGACGCACGCTGCCATCGAGAGAAAGCTCCCCCAGGAAAAGAACCCGAGAAATATCAGCAGCCACCTGCTCTGAGCTGAGGAGAATACCCACGGCAATGGGGAGATCATAGGCAGGTCCTTCTTTTTTGAGATCAGCCGGAGCCAGATTAACTGTAATCCGTCTGGCAGGGAAAATGCAACCAGAATTCCGAATAGCTGCTCGAACCCGTTCCCTGGCTTCCTGTACTCCCGTGTCCGGCAAACCCACTATAGTCGTCGCAGGCAGCCCGCTCGAGATATCCACCTCTACTTCGACTAGCTGGCCTTCGAGGCCGACTATGGCTGCAGCATTCACCTTGGCAATAGCCATATAAGAATATACTCCTTCGCAAAGGCGATTATAGCAAGCCTAGTCCTCCATAAACAACATCGGCCTATGTTGGAAGCCATCACCATGGCCAGCAGTTGCAGGACTGCAGTCAAAGAGAATCTCTCCTATGCCAGTAGTTATGTCGAGTTGACTCTTGGTAAGTGCACTGATATCTTATAGCCTGCTTGGGGAAGATCTGTCACATGAAGTACAAAGCAGTGCTCTTTGATCTTGATGGGACACTATTAAACACGCTTCAAGATCTGGCCGATTCTGTGAACAGCGTGCTCAGTAGCTCTGGTTTCCCAGAACATGGGCTTGAGGCTTATAAGTATTTTGTAGGGGATGGGATAGAGGAATTGGCCCACCGAGCCCTCCCGGAGAAACATCGCGATAAAGCCACCTTAGCCAAATGTATCACTGCCATACGTGAGGAATACCGCAAGCGCTGGGCAAACAACACTCGTCCCTACCAAGGTATACCAGGGCTACTTGATGCCCTGACGGCTCGCAATATCAAACTGGTCATATTGTCCAACAAACCTGATGACTCCACCAAAGCCACAGTATCGAAGTTACTGTCAAAGTGGCAATTCGACATCATAATGGGAGCTTCGCCTTCCGTGCCCAAGAAACCCAACCCTAAGGCAGCCTTGGAAATTGTGCAACGTCTGAACATACCAGCAAATGAATTTCTATACCTTGGTGATTCAGGGATCGATATGAAGACCGCCAGCACAGCAGGCATGTACCCGGTAGGAGCGCTGTGGGGGTTTCGCACGGCTGAAGAACTGACTGCTAACGGGGCAAAGGCACTCATCAGGGATCCGGCCGATCTACTTGGTTTACTACCCTAGCTATCACAAAAGGGACATGCATGATCTTGGCGGTCCTGGCAGCCATTTGAAATGGGAGGGCTCTACGAAAATACAGATCAAAGTAAAACCTCGCTCTAAGACCGAAGAGATAATAGAAGATGAGAACAGCCTCATAGTGAGAGTCAAGGATCCTCCGATAGAAGGCAAAGCTAACCGAGCAGTTATTAGATTGATGGCAAAACACTTCGGAGTCCCTGAGAACCGAGTCAGAATTTCTAAGGGGTTCAAGAGCAAAGACAAGGTTATCGAGCTATTGCCTGTTGCAGGAGGTACCCAAAATGAAAAAGGAAGATAAGACAGAGAACCAGACAAGGAAGGCTGAACAGCCCAAAAGGCGTCCGACGCTTAAAGCCTTCTTCACTAACATGCGGGTTACCATGCCTCTCCACAGAAAGTTGTATCTCGTGTTCCGCAACAATCTGATCAAGATTGTGAAAAGACAGAATTGTTGTGGTCATCTTGGCGAACCCGGCTGTTGAGAGACAGGAGGTTGAACTCCCGGTCAGGGAGGCAAAACGGAACCTGTCAGGTACTTACTGCCAGTGCTTGAGCTATTTCTTCACGCCAGTCATCTATCCGCAGGCCGCAAGCACTCACCAGGCCATAACAGCCAGCCAGCATGGTGTCCCCATGAGGTCCAGCCCGGTGCAGCTTCAGTTGTGAACCGGCCGTAATATCCTGACGCGGCCCGGTTATGGCCAGAAATGGCTCCTCATGGCTCTTACCAATAACCACTGCTCCATGTCCCCCACCATCATAGACCTCACCATGGGTCAGGGCCCCCCGCGCCAGTCTCGTAATCAGCCCATCCAGCTTGGCGCCATCAAGAATATTGGTATGGTGTTCGAAGAATCCCTCAACTGAGTTGTCTTGGAGGTGGAAGGCAACAGTATGAGAATTGCCCATGTTCGCAATCAACACGCGGTTGTGCTTTGAAACCTCCCTATCCTGCAGCGCTCCCAGAATGGCAGACGCCCCGGTATCCATGATGAGTATGTGAACATCAGTATCAATGCTCCCAACTACCGCCTTCATCCGGGTCAGGTAGTCAGGGAGATCGTCAGCAAGATACGCAAAAGACACAAGCTCATTCCTTTGCGTCATAAGGCTTCGGAGATACTCAAAACGAAAGACTCGATTGGATACCCCGGGAGGGGCAAAACCATGATCGAGTACAGCAACTGCGACAGCATCGAGCCGGCTATCAACGCCGAAGATGTCCAGAGCCCTCCTTATGGCTGCCAGATCAAGGTCTTTAAGCTCGATTGTCTCTATACTGGGCTGAGCGACCGCCTCGTCAGGGCCAACGATAGTCACTCCCATACCCTTCACTACCTCAAGGTCATCGTTAAAGGTGAGTGCTGCCCCTGCAGTAGCATAGGCAGCCAAACCTGCACTGGTATGGCGCGATAGTGCCCTTTTGCTTGGCCCTCCACCCATCGTGACTCCCGTGAGCAGTATGGGCCGCCTGGCTGCCGTAGCACGAGATATGCGCTCAGCAAGAACTGCGGTAGGTGAGGGCATAATCATCTTGAAGCAGTTCTCCACCACTTTAGAACTATCAAATAGTAGTATGTCCTGAGTCGCGGTGCCTATATCTACAGCAAGAATGCGCATGCTCTTCTCTCACACCAGCCAGTGTCTCATTCCAACCAGAATCATATCTGCGCAGATCAAAAACTGCAATGCCAGACTCTTTCGCAGCTACAATTCTTGTCTTGGCAGTTCGTGTACTGAGGATCCTTTTAGCACGAGCAGGAAACTCCTGGCAAGACACTACCATCCAGATCAAATTTTTGTCAGGCAATCCCTGATAGACAACGGGCGATTCCAGAGATTATCCTTTTGCGGAAATGGAACCCGTGCTATTACGCCATAACACGGATTTCGCCGAGACCATGCATTCATAGATGACAGACCAGGAACGGGGGAAGCTCCCTCAGCCCTCAACCTCCTCTCAGGGAGAAAATGCAGCCGAAAGGAGCGCCAAGGATGCTTACGAAATACGATGAGTTTCTTTGCCACCAGATCGCAGCCACCTTCAACAGCGTTGAAACCAGTGCGCGTGAATGGACAGAGAGGGTATGGTTCTGCGCCCACGATTCAACGGGGAAACTCATCATTGTGGCGGGCTTTGGCGTCTATTACAACCGCAATATCATTGACGCCTTTGCCTGCTTTGCTGTCAATGGTAAGACACAGTATAACGTCAGGGCATCTCGTGAGCTCCGGCCACGAATCGATGAGGTCAAAGTTGGGCCCTTCTCATATGACGTCTTGGAGCCACTGAAAAGGATAAAGTGCGCCCTCGCCGACAACGAGCATGGTCTCAGCTATGACATCGAGTTTGAGGCAACCATGTACGCACATGAGGAAGAACCGCAGCTTGCCCGTTTTCGAGGCAGGGTGGAAGAGAACGTAGAACGCTATTTCCAGGTAGGGGAGCCCAGCGGCTGGATAAAGGTTGAAGGCAAGACCTACCATATCGACAAGGATAGCTGGCGCGCAGAGCGCGATCATTCATGGGGCACAAGGCGCGGTGGTGGAGTACCTGAGAACGGAGTACAGCCCGGTGAAATTCCCGAGGGCTACCTGTACAACATGATAGTGATGCAGTTCGATAACTGGGGCGCCACCTATCATACCCGGGAGACCTGGGAAGAGAAGTCACGCCATTTTAGCGGCGGAGTCTTTTATCCTGTCGAAAGCGGAAAGGCAGAACGTGCGATAACCAAAGTGGAGCACAATTTCAAATTCAGATCCGATATTCGTCAGATAAACGGAGGGAATGTGGTGCTTCACGTCGAAGACGGTTCCAGGATAGATATATCGGTTAATCCCCTCAGTGCTTGCTACGTCAAAGCGGGTGGATATTTTGGCTACAAGGGTTTTACCCACGGTCTGTGGATGGGTCCTTACTTTATCGATGGCGTCAAGCTGGACCTCAGCGATCCCAATATGATTCGCGAGATCTCTTTTCTGGATGATGTTATGTGTGAAATGCGCTGCGGCAAGGAAGTTGGCTATGGCATCGTCGAAATGGTCATTGTCGGGAAGTACCCCAGGTACGGATACCAGGGATATTAGTAGGGGTTGGGCGAATTCGGATTCGCTACTGAAGTCATATGGCACTCTTGGCCGATTAGGTACTAAACCATGTAGCTGTAGAACAGCTAGGCAGGAAGTTTTTTGTAAACTGTTGATCAAGGGGGTAAAATCGCAAATAGATATACTGAGAATGCCATAATAGGTCAGACTGACGAAGGGAGAATACTCTTATGGAAAACGATTCAACCAAAGCACTCTGGGATTTCTATTCTTTGGAGGATAAGGACGACTTCACCCATGCCTACCTTTACCTCAAGTACATAGACCATTTTATTCACCATGCATTTCTGGCATCAGGTCTTCCCAGCAAAGGTCCCCCTGAGAAGCTGAAGGAAGAAGCTATGGACACACTGCTGAAATCATTGGTACAGAATATTGCCGAAGCATCCCCAGACGCAGCGACCAGCATCTACCACGCAAAAGTCGTCAAGTTGAAAGATGCGATACAACTGGTTACCCAGAAACATGATCTATCCTTAATAACGCCCGACAAGGTAGTACCCTTCAAGATAGCCAAGGACATCATATTGAAGAATCCCGGGTCAATTGCCGTCGGTGATTGTCCCTGCCGTTCAATGCAAGACAAACCCTGCCTTCCTCTGGACGTCTGCATGTTTATCGGCGATCCTTTCGCTTCCTTCATCGCAGACCAGAACCCCAAGTACCGAAAGATCTCTCAGGAAGAAGCAGTGAAAATACTCGAGGCCGAGCACAAGCGGGGCCATGTTCACTGTGCCTATTTCAAGAAGCAGTTAGGAAACAGATTTTTCTCCATCTGCAACTGCTGCAGTTGCTGCTGTACCGGTGTGAAAATGTGGAATCTGTTAGAGGGGACAGTCCCCATTCTTGCACCTTCAGGTTATGTCTCTGAGGTGAGTGACGAGTGTAACGCTTGTGCAAAATGCATAGAGTATTGCCGGTTCAACGCTCTCACTCTGGATGAGGGCGGCAAGAAAGCCATTGTCAACCTCAAAAAATGTATGGGTTGTGGTGCCTGCGAGGACACCTGCCCCATTGGTGCAATCAGCCTCAGACTGGAACCTTCAAAGGGTGAGCCACTGGATCTTCAAGCGCTAATGAGCGAATGAGGCTAATGCCTGGCAAGACAACCCCCTGGCATAACCTCAGAGTTGCCTGATACAAGTAAGGGCGAAATTGTGCCTGCCCTTACTTGTCGATTGACCGGCACACAATACGCCCTTACAGACTTTACCCTTTACCAGAATCTTCGTGAGGTGGTTTTATCCTTCTTCCTCCGGTAGTCTGACCTTCCTGGCCTCGGTCAGCAACTCCTCTAGCCTGTCATCATTACCCGACACTATCATGATGTCATCCGGCCTGACAACCTCCATCTGGTCCGGGGTGACAATGATTTCCTTTTCACGCTGAATCAGAAGTACTCCCACCTCCCACTTGCCTTCACGGCCTAACCCAAGCTCATACAGCGTCCTCCCTACAAAGCTGTTCGGCGGCACCAGCTTAACAATCCCATAACTGGGTGCCACCGGCATGTAGTCCAGAACATTGGTCAGGGTCAACCCATGTGCCACCCTGGACCCCATTTCGCGCACGGGATGGACAACCTTGTCAGCACCGATTTTGTCAAGGATAGTGCCGTGCAAGTCATTGTCGGCCCTGGCTATCACATACCGAACCCCCAGCTTCTTCAGAAGAATTGTCGCCAGCACGCTGTTTTGTATATCCGATCCCACGGCTACTACAGCCACGTCGAACTTGTCAACGCCCAATTCCCTCAGAATAGCCTCATCGGTAGCATCTGCCTGAACAGCGCGCATTATATGAGGCGCAACTGCCTCGACTCTCTTCTCATCAGCATCCAGGGCCAATACGTCATATCCCATGCTCAACAGGGTAGTGGCCAGACCGACCCCAAAGCGTCCCAGACCTATAACCACTACTTGCTTTGCCATTTGCGCCTCCTATCCAATTCTCACATCTCCTTGAGGATATCGGTATGCACTTGGCTGCTGGCTCTGGACAAGAGACAGTGCCAGAGTCAGAGGGCCGAGTCTTCCAGCAAACATAGTAAAAGTGATGATCAGCTTGCCAGCCAGAGATAGGCCAGGGGTTATCCCCGTTGACAAACCCACAGTGCCAAAAGCAGAGACTGTCTCAAAGAGGACTCTAATGAAATCGGTTTTCTCCGTGATTGTCAATACCAAGGTCACGATGGCTACGAGGCCCAAAGAAAGCATCGCCACAGTCAACGCTCGATGTATCTGCTGTGCCCTGAACTCCCGGCCGAAAGCCCCAGGATGTTCCTTGCCTCTGATTGTGCTCCACACAGTGGCCAGAAGCATGCCAAAGGTATTGACTTTGATACCGCCGGCTGTTGAACCCGAGGCTCCACCCACAAACATAAGCATTATGGTGAAGAAGAGCGAAAAGGATGCCATACTGCCTATGGCAATGACATTGAAGCCGGCAGTCCTGGGGGTTACAGACTGGAAGAAGGCATCAAGCACCTTCTGCGGCCAGGACATTGGGCCGAGCGTAAGCTCATTGTTGAATTCAGTGACCAGGATGACTATTGTACCCAAGGCCAGTAAGGCGAGGGTAGTAGTCAGCACGATCTTGGTATCAAGCGCCAGCCTGTTGAATCTCCTGACACCAAAGACATCAAACACCACTATGAAACTGATACCACCCAGGATGATAAGCGCAGCCGTTGTCAGCAACACCCAGGGATCACCTTGGTAACCGGTTAAGCTCCGGAAGTCGCCGAAGATATCGAGCCCACAGTTGTTGAAGGCCGAAACCGCATGAAATATCGACTGCCAGGCTGCCGTTGACGGCGGACTCTGGCTGGAGAACCTGGCATAGAAGATCACCGCCGCAAGGCTTTCGACAACCAGGGTAAAGACTGCAATGCCCATGACCAGCGGCACCAGGCCACCCAATCTCTCCACGCCCAGAGACTCTCTGACGAGTATCTTCTCTCGCAGACCGAGCCTCCGGCCAAAGGCAAGTAAAAGAAGAGTGGCACCGGTCATGAAACCAAGTCCACCGATTTGAATCAGAACCAGGATCACACCCTGACCAAAAGAACTCCAATAGGTCCCAGTATCCACCACAGCAAGGCCCGTGACACATACCGCTGAAGTAGACGTGAAGAGAGCGTTAGGGAAGGAGGTGAACTCGCCTGCCTTGCTCGACATGGGTAACCAGAGAAGAAGTGCACCCAGAGCGATTATGCCGGCAAAGCCGTACACCAGCAAGGCAAACGGCATGTTGTGGAATCTCGATGGTACGCGGGCCATGGCCAGAGGAACCCGCCATGGCTCCACCCGAGACCGGGATATACGAAATATCCTGTCTCCCAGCTTCTGGGGTTTTCGTGGTTGCATCTAAGTTACCGACAAATCAAACCGCATTGGGCCAGGAAGATAATGCTCACTCACCCTCCCTGATCAACCAAACCTCTGCTGACGTAGAAGTATAACACAGTCATGCCCCAAGCAACACGATCCGTAAGTGCCTCTGGTTTGAGTAAGTACTTGGAGGAGCAATGCTGGTTTGTATGAGGAATTATGAGAAATGTTGAATAGGATATCAACCATTTGGGTCAAGAGGTCGAAGCCCCAGTGTCACTCGAGAACAACCACCCCACTCTTGCCCCCACTTTTCTTAACGAGGCGGATATTCTCTATCTGTATTGCCGGGTCAACACTTTTACACATGTCATAGATTGTCAGGGCACTCACAGCTACCGCAGTCAGTGCCTCCATCTCAACCCCTGTCTTGCCAAACGTTCTGACACTGGCGGTAATCTCTACCATTCCCCTCTTCCCATCAAAATCAAATCCCACTTTGACTTCGGTAAGCAGTAAGGGATGGCACAAAGGTATCAACTGCGGTGTTTTCTTCGCTGCCATAATGCCAGCCACCTGCGCTGCAGCCAGAGCATCGCCTTTGGGCAAACTTGCTTCGCGAAGCATCTTCAGCGTGGAGGCCTGCATCTTGATCCGGCCCTTCGCTATGGCCTCTCGTTCTGAGTCAGGCTTTTCGCCTATGTCAATCATATGAACCCGATCTTCCTTATTCATGGCTCACCCCCCCACCTGAGTCATTGATCTTCTCGGGACAATCCCCTGTTCCACCCGATGACCTTCTGGCTTGGAGACTATCGCTTGCAGAATCAAGCGTCTTATTTCTTCAGAAGAAGCCCCCTTTCGCAGAGGAGACCGCAGGTCTATCTCTTCGTCGGCCAAGAGACAAGGAAGCAGTCTGCCATCGGCCGTAAGTCTAAGCCGATTGCATCTAAAGCAAAAATGACTGCTAACAGGGGTAATAAACCCAATGGTGCCTACTGCTCCAGGCAACTGATAGTAACTGGCCGGCCCATTACCTACAGGCGGGGAGCATGATTTCAACTCGCCCAAAGAGGCGGTAATGATGCTCCACATCTCTTTTGCAGATACAAACTCCGGATGCCCCCCCTCATTATTCAGGAGCGGCATCAGTTCAATGAAGCGTACGTTCCAACCTTCTCTGCTGAGCAAGGCAAAGTCAACAATCTCATCATCATTTGTGCCTCGCATAACCACCATATTTATCTTCACCGGGTCCAGCTTGACCTTGCGGGCTTCTTCGATACCATCTAAGACGTCAGATAGTTTGTCATAGCCCGTGATCTGCTTGAACCTTTCCCTCCTCAGCGTATCAAGGCTGACATTTACTCGTTGCATTCCTGCCTCTTTAAGCTCACCAGCATGGTATTTCAGCAACACCCCATTTGTAGTCAAGGAAATATCATCAATACCTTTGATTTGCGAGAGCATCCTTATCAGACTCACCAAATCCACCCTAACCAATGGTTCTCCACCACTGATCCTCACCTTGCTAATACCCATCCCCGCCGCCACTCGAACCACCATTAAAATCTCTTCATAACTGAGAATCTCAGTGCGGGGCATCAAGGGA
Source organism: Chloroflexota bacterium (assembly GCA_026389585.1). Taxonomy (NCBI): domain Bacteria; kingdom Bacillati; phylum Chloroflexota; species Chloroflexota bacterium. The sequence continues at coordinate 23,750 of JAPLHP010000008.1, forward strand.
ACGCCTTCGGGGGGCATACAGTATATGCAGCGCAGGTTGCAGCGGTCCGTAACAGAAATACGCAGATAACTGATAGGACGCTGGAAGGAATCGGAGATGCCACTCATCGCCTGGTCTCCTGCCATATACGCTCCAAAACCTGAAGCGCCTTTCGGGCGGCTTCCCCTCTATGACTCACCCGATTCTTCTCATCTAATGACAGTTCAGCCATAGTCCTACCCAGTTCTGGAAGATAGAATATTGGGTCATAGCCAAAGCCCTGGTTACCCCTGAGTTCAAAACTGATGATACCCGAGCACTTGCCTTCGCATAGCCCAACTATCTTTGGAGTGGAGCCGATGGCTATGACACACCTGAAGTGAGCCAGGCGCTTCTCCCAAGGCACCCCCTGAAGACGGGATAACAAAAGCATAATCCTTTCTCTATCGGAAGCACCTTCACCAGCATATCGAGCAGAAAGCGGTCCCGGCCCCCCCTCCAATGCATCCACTTCAAGCCCAGAATCATCTGCTACAACAAGGAATCGGCTATCAATAGCATAACCAGCCGCTTTGAGCTCTGCGTTCTCCTGCAAAGTACGCCCCTTCTCCTCCACTTCCAAGTCTATACCTTCTTCATCCAGAGTGGTCAACTGGAAAGGAGCATTCTGAAAAAGAAGGGAATACTCCCGTAACTTGCCAGGGTTCCTAGTAGCCAGAAGTAGTTTGGGGCTCAAAGGTTCACAATTCTTTTCTCTAGCTTTTTCATCACCTGTGGCATAGTGGTATATTCCATCTCCTCAAGAGGAAGGCGATGGGGTTCAAAAGGACCGTGTCGCCGCAGGTAATCTGTCTGTTTCCGCTGGAGGGAGTATATCATACCCCCGAGATTAGGGACAACCTCACCTGACCACCCTTCCATGTGCTCTTCAATAGTCAATTCCTGCTCTGCTTGGTACTCCCCTCTTATAGGGATGCTTGATTTCCTTCATCTCTGTTACCAAATCCGCAATTTCAATAAGCCTCTCATCAGCATACCGCCCGGTGAGGATAAGCTCTACGTTGTCCGGTTTCTGCTTGATCAACTCAACCACATCCCTCACATCCACCAGATTCCAGGCCGCAGCAATGTTGACCTCGTCCAGCACTACTAAGTCATAGTCACCGCTAAGGACAGCCCTCCGGGCATCATCCAAGGCCTGCCCTGCTTGTTCTTTCTCCTCCGGTCTCACATTCGCCGGATCAACAAAATCCCGGTGTCCAAACCTGGCCAGGCTTATATTAGGCGAGAGAGCCATGATCTGCTGTTCGCCATAAGGATAATCTCCTTTCATGAACGAGGTAATGTGAACCCGCAAACCATGCCCCAGCGCACGGATGGCCACCCCCAACGCCGCTGAAGTCTTGCCTTTGCCATCTCCAGTGAAAATCTGAACAAGCCCTCTCATATGAATAGCAACAGCTTAACACAATCGGATCACCCACTGTCAACGCGCCGCTATGACGAGATCATCCTCTTGTCGAATCAGGGACGGGCAGTGTATACTTAGCACGGTTTCGAAGTTGTATTCGTATTTGTATCCTAAGGGGGGGGCGATATGAAGTTATCCTGTCTTCAAGAGAACTTTAGTAAAGGACTGGGCATAGTCGGCAGAGCAGTGGCTGCGAGGACGACTCTGCCCATTACCAACAACGTACTTCTGGCTACAGAACAGTCCCGTCTCAGGCTTACTGCCACCAATCTCGAGATTGCCATCAGTTGCTGGATCGGTGCTATGGTGGAAGAAGAGGGTGCTATTACCGTGCCAGCAAGGCTTCTTAATGAATTCGTCAACTCTCTCCCAAGCGATAAAATTGATCTCAACCTAGCCCACCACACCCTGGAGCTAAAGTGCGCCAGGTTTGAAGCCCGTATCAGTGGGATAGATGCTGAGGATTTCCCCCCTATCCCCAAAATTGGCGATGGGACAAGTTATCAAATCGAGCCAGAGGCTCTTCGCATGGCAATTAACCAGGTCGTATTTGCCACCGCCTCCGAGGATACCCGACCAGTACTTACAGGTGTCTGCGCTGAGTTTGAAGGTGATAGCCTTACCCTGGCCGCCGCCGACGGCTTCAGGTTGGCAGTTCACAAGGCTCCTCTGGCTAACCCAGTAGCAGAAAGGGTAGAAATTATCATTCCGGGGCGTTCCCTCATAGAGATAAACCGTCTTCTGGCCGATCAAGAGGAACTGGTAGAGATAGCTGTCAGTCCCAGTAAGAGCCAAGTGCTCTTCCGGCTGAAGGATATAGAAATGATGTCCCAGTTAATACAAGGCACCTTCCCCAACTACAGGCAACTCATTCCCCAAAGCTCCAGCAGCCGATCGGTAGTGACCACTCCAGAATTCCTCAGAGCCACAAAGACTGCCTCTATATTTGCCCGGGATGGCAACGGCATTGTGCGCCTGCAGATAAACCCGAGTGCAGAGTCCAAACAGGGAAGGATGAGCATCTCTGCTCGCTCAGAACAGGTTGGGGATAACGTCGGAGAGATTGATGCCCAGGTGGCAGGCGAAGCCGCTAAGATTGCCTTCAACGGCAAATACCTCATAGATGTGCTCAGTGTTCTCCACGAGGGTCAGGTAGCCCTGGAAACCACCACTCCTTCAAGCCCAGGAGTTATCCGGCCCGTAGGTTCAGACAATTATGTCCACATAATAATGCCCATGTTTGTCCAGTGGTGAGTACGCACGGGTCGAGGAAACCCTTGATGTCGGCGCCTTCAGGTGTAGCCTTGATCTGCAAGGCAAGGTACGTGTAGGCATCTTTCTTGTCCTGATTCGAGCAGTTGTCCAGGTCTGGGATAACACGGGCGCATAGCTCTTTGAGACTGGCCTCCATATCAATCATCTTGGCCAGGTTCTCTTTCGTGTGGAAGAGGCTGGCCAGCCTCTTCTCATCGGATTCCCGCTCCCTTTTCATCTGATTCAGTTCGTCAAGAACAATATCAGAGGTGGCGACTCCCAGCCTCAAAACCTTCATCAATCTGCGCTCTTGCCCCGTATACCGCTTCATTCTACGGTTGAGATCCCTGATCTCCTGTTCCACGGCGCCTGTTGAGAATTGGGCTTGTTCTCTGTCAGTCTGCTTTCGTATTTCAGCAAGCAAGACTTCAGGTGTACTCAGAACACTCTTAACCTTCTCCCAAACCACGCCCTCAAGCCAATCGGCCTTGATGTACCGGGCATCACATATCTTTTCTCTTGAGGCAGTGGGATATGTCCCCCGGCAATGGTAGTAGCGATAGTTGCCCCTGAGACAGCTTCCCACCAGAGGGCTTCCACAATGAGCACATACGGCAAACCCAGTCAACGGGTACTCGTGCTTGGCCTTTCCGGTATGCAACTCCTTAGACTTTGCCAAGTTGCCCTGTACGCGATCAAACAATTCCTTGCTGATGATGGCAGGCGTCGCATCTGCAAGGAGTGTCCATGATTCACGGGGTGTACTCGTTCGCTTCCCATGTCCACCCGCAGTTTGCCCGAAATACGTAAGCCCACAATAGGCTGAATTGCGCAGTATGTAGCTCACGACACGTGCTTGCCATTTCTTACCCGACTTCGATGCTACTGAGGCTTCATTGAGAGTCCGCGCTACCTTGAAGCAACTGTCACCATCAGCCACCATCTGGAACATATGCTGAACAACCTTGCTCTCGTGCTCAAGCGGTATCCGCTTCTTGGATTCCTTATCCCACTTGTAGCCATATATGCCGATGCCAGTCCCTTGTGGAAGCCTCCCGCTTTTCAACATGGCCTGCTTGCCGCGCCCGGTAGCATCCCGGCGTCGTTCTGCGTCAAGTTTGGCAGCATAGCCTTTGATGTAGAAAACCAGCTTGCCAACTTCCGAATTGTCAACACTCTCGGTGGCAGCCTCAAGCAAAACACCGTGCTTGTCTAATTCCTGCATGAGTATCACCCCATGCACAGGGTCACGGGAGAAGCGGTCTAAGCTATAAACAACCAATGAATCTATCGTTTCTGATCTCACAACTTCCCTTAACTCGGCCAGTCTTGGCCTTTCAAGGGATAGTCCAGACCATGCCTCACTGAACCTGCAAGCCACCTCATCACCTTTTCTCTGGCAATACTTCAGGCAGGCTTCAAGTTGAGTTTGCAGACTTGTCCCGTCTTGCTCCTGGCCTTCCGTGCTGACTCGGCAATAGATAGCAGCATTCATTTCTTGACTTCCTTTCATCTGTGCGCTTTCGATTAGGGTAAACGGGATTCAGGATATTACCTGGGGAATGGTCGGTTCCAACGATATCAAGAGCAAGGTATCATGTCAATGTTGTGTGGGCATCGGGCGTCCTTTAGCCTGATGTCTTGTAGGTAGAGTAGATTAGTGAGAAAAATGTTTGCCTGGGGTTGAGGTAGAAGATGAAGAGGAATTTCTATCTGGGTCAGATAGAAATGGAGTCCTACCTTGCCCCAAACGAGGGAGGCTGGTTTAAGCCTCCCTGTCCTGGTGGTTATTAGCTGATGCTTCGCAACCAAGCGTCTGCCTTCTTTATGGTCTCGTAGAAGTCGTCGAAGGCGGCCTGTCGCTCCAGGTTGGGCTTCTCTGTCAGCCTGGACGGCCTGGATGTGATTTTCCCCTCTGGGGTAAACATGGATTGTCTGTTGAAAGTTGGGTTGTCGTCCTGGTGGTCTTTATTCATTGTTTGCCTCCTTCTTTATTCTCCCGCCTTCGGTCAGGCTTAAGCCAACCGATACCTGGAATCCTTCCGGCAGACCATCAGGTGTCAAGAGCGAAGGCGTAGCCATTCGTTCATCTCGACTCTTGACTCCATGATGGGCTGCGGTTATCGTCGTCTTATCGGTTGGCGTGGGCGTCGTATCCTGGCGTTCCTGAATAGTGAAGTACTAATCTGCTGGGGCGGGCGATGAGAGGGAAGTCAAGAGCGATGAGGTCACATTTTCCTTGCGGTCACACCAGCCACGATAACAAGCCCACGTTTACTCTTGTCTCGTATGTTCGGGGGCTTGTTCGTCGTGTCGGGTGACCGTAGTGACTTCATCGGCCTGCGATCACACTATGATTTGTGAAGGATATCAGCAAATGATAGTGTAGATCAGCAGCTTCCCTTGACGTACTAAACAAGCCAGCCACAGTATGTTGACACTACCTTAGCGGGCGGTCTGACCTGGCGTTTAGGGTAGGTCTTGGAGTCTTCGGGCTTCGCGCTCGTCCCTGCTCGGGCGGTTGATCCGTCCGCGAAGCGGCGGATCCTCCGAGGAGGGCGTCTTGTGCCTGTCCTCAAAGCGGTGCGTTTCAATATTGTATCGGCGTTTAAGGGTATATTGTCTGGCCTTGTCGTCGTCTGGTCTAAGATGGGGCAATTCCAGTATAGCCAGCGGGTCGTAGGGATAATCAAGCTCAAGTTCTCGAATAGTTTCTAGGGACATGAGAGGCAAAATATAGGTGCGGTAGGTTCCTGGTACTCTCCGGCTGTCTCTGCTTGCAAGATGGCGTTCTGAGATTGAGTCAGGGGGTGGTTCACGGCTTAATTCAAAGGGCTGCAGAAGGGATTTCAGCATATCTTTTCTCTTGTAGTACTCATCCTCTGTAAGCTCGCTGGGTTGGGTACTGGATCGTCCTTTGAGAAAGTGGCCTACGTCTGGCAGACATTCATTGCAGATCACGCGAAGATACCCGTGATAAGTGTCGAGATATTCATCCGTGTGGCTCTTTTGAAGGATCACCGATCCGATACACCCGCATTTTGGACAGACGCATTTGTGGGTTTTTCCGTCTAGTTCCATAAATCCCCCTTATTCCAATTCATGTTCGTAGGTTCAAGGTGTGGATATAGTGCTGGGTGTCTGATTTGAAGATCACGGTCAAGCATGGTTGTGAGAAACACCCACTCCGGTACTCGTTTCTCTGTAAATTGGGGTAAACGATAGTCTCTACTCATAGAATAAAGACGAGTCCTGTTTTTCCAGATGCGTGAAAGCGAAACATCATCCCACCCTTCAAGTTTGGTTATGTACTTGCAGATATAGGCTGTTGGGCTGAACTGATCCCTTTTGATATAAAAGCATAGCCCTTGGCCCCAGCAATCCTGAGCGATATCTTTTGGTGCAAGCCAGTGAAGGTTCGGGAATACTACATGAACGTGGGGGTATCCTGTCTGCTTCTGTACCTCTATGACTGATAGACATTTCAGCTTCGTGAGCTTGTGTCTTCTTCTCCATCTGTTGAGATTATTCAAGAATAGGCGTCGATGTTTTCCTACATTTAGCCACGCATCCTCAAGGGTTGTCCTGCTGGGGTCGTAAGTCATGCCCCATAGTATGCCTGGGACATTGGCCCAGCTTCCGAGTGCTTTGTATATTCTGGCCCTGAT
>JAPLHP010000009.1 GCA_026389585.1 Chloroflexota bacterium
TCGTATCGAAAAGGTAGCACCCCTTGTGTTATCATTAGTTCACCTCGCTGGTGTCTGAATTGCCCGTTGTTTTCCTATTCTACTCCTCTCTGCAGGAGTCGCCAACGAGGTCCTTTCATCGTTCTTGATGGTGGATCAGGGAAAACAAGAGATCAAAACAAAGATTCGGATTATGTATTGACAACCGGTCATTTAATTGCTATAATCCTAATAGTTAGTAGTAAGCAAATTTAATAGCTCTAATTTATCTATCACAGGGGGGGAAAGATGTTATTCAGATCAACAGGCTTAGGGAAGACGGAGCTCAAGGCTAAGGTGACTGGCATAGTGCGCCAGGGTGACTATCTGATCTTGCAGGTTGAGACCACCGAACCGGTGCGCTGGAAGATCAGGGCAGGCCTGAGCATGCCGGACATGTGGACGGTGATAAGGGCGATGATGAGCCCTGCGAACTTCAAGATCATGTTCTCTCGCCGATGGGCCAGGGAAGCAAAGCATCCCGGTGAGTTCTAGAGAGCGTGGGATGGTGAAGAGATACAGGTATCCTGGCAGGCAGGCAGATACCTCGTCCATCGTGGCTTTGTGGCCATAGGGTTAGTCTGGATCGAAGGGCGATCCATAGCGCAGTTTTGATAACCGGATTGTGAGATGTAGGAAGGAGTGACCGAAATGCAATGGGAGATCGTACTTCTGCTGGTACTGGCGGGACCTTTCGTTATCTATTATGCCATGCGTCATGGAATTGGCTTGCTGAGAAAGAGAGCCGTAGCGAATCGAAAGCAATAGTGGCTGCTCCATGTACCGTTCTTTGCCAACTTCGCTCCGTTATTCCCGCTCACCGGGAATAACGGGTGTGGATTGTGCTTGAATTGGCAGTGGCTTTCCCCTGCTCAATAGTCTTACCACCTGCATAACTGTTTTCTGGATTGCAATTCATTGGAAGGATGGTCTTCCCTATCCGTGCGATCCAGGATGACAGTGTTTGACAACTCTCCAGGCTTCAACTACGCTGATGAGACAATGCGAGAATTCAGGAGGGGAGAAATATGGTGAAAAGACTTAGAGAACGCGCCTTCTGGGTACTCCTGATCATGGCATGGCTTGCCATTGGTGTTTTGATGACGGTACGTGCGTCCTATATTTTTGCTGCGGTAGGCTATGTCATCGCCTTCTTCTATATCGTTATGGAGGTATGGTTGTGGAGGCGTATCACGAGAGCACAAAAGGCCGTGGACGAGAGTAAGAAGCAGAATAATTCTGCTTGATCCCATGCTGAGATGTCCTCGAGATGACCCGGCGCAGCTTGACAGGTGAGATGGGAGAATAGTAAGATTCAGTCATTAACCAAGTCTGGAGGAAGAAGATATACGCACTTGTTGAAACCGGGGGTAAACAGTATAAGGTCTCCCCAGGCCAGACTATCCGGGTAGACCGGCTGCTTGCAGAGAAAGGCAGTCAGGTTGAATTGGATAGAGTGCTCCTTGTCGCTGATGGCGAGAAGGTCATAGTGGGCAAGCCGCTGGTAGAGGGAGCCAAGGTATTGGCTGAAGCCCTCGGGGAGGAACGAGGCGATAAGATTATTGTCTTCAAGTATAAGCCGAAGGCAAGGTATCGCCGAAAGAAGGGACATCGTCAGTTTTATAGCAAACTGGCTATCAAGCAGATAAGCTTGGGCCAGGGATCATGATTGGAGGTTGATTGGAGTGGCACACAAGAAAGGTGCGTCAAGCACACGTTGCGGCCGCGATAGCCAGGCGAAGCACCTTGGCGTGAAGCGATACAGTGGCCAGACAGTGTTGGCAGGAACGATAATTGTTCGACAGAGAGGCACGCGCATATGGCCGGGCGAGAACGTGGGGCTGGGTAGGGATCATACCATTTTTGCTCTCATCGATGGAGTTGTGAAGTTTGAGCCTGCCACTAAGTACAAGAAAAGGGCCAGCGTTTACACGGTGGAGTGAGATAATGAAAGAAAAGATTCATCCTGTTTATTATTCAGATGCCAAGGTGACCTGTGCTTGCGGCAGCAGTTTTGTCACTGGTGCTACGAAGAAGCTGATCAGGGTGGAGATTTGCAGCAAGTGCCATCCCTTGTTTACCGGTGAGCAGCGCATTGTTGATACTGCAGGTAGAGTAGAGCGGTTCAAGAGACGATATAGGAGCAAGAGTAAGGAACAGGCTGGGACATCGCCCTGAAGGTACAAGTTCGAATTAGCACCTGAAGTGAGTCTTGAGAGAGCGGAACAGGATTTCTGCTCTCTTCTTCTTTTGTAAGGAGTAGCTTGCCGGAAGATTTCCACTATGGAGGCCAGGCTGTCATCGAAGGCGTGATGATGCGGGGACGGCGCTATCTGTCAATGGCGGTGCGTCTTCCCAGCGGCGAGGTGGTATTAACCACTAAGCCTTTGCCGTCTGCCTACACGGGAAGGATAAGGAAGATACCGCTGGTACGGGGGGTGGTAGCCCTTGTGGAAACCATGGTTCTGGGCATACAGGTGCTCTTCCAATCGGCGAATTTGTCCCTGGGAGAGGAAGGCGATGAGGTTCCCGGCCCTTTATTGTGGGGCGCACTTGCTGCCTCGCTGAGCTTTGCTATCGCCCTCTTCTTTCTGGCTCCGATGTTTATTGCCAATTTCATTAAGGTCGATTCATCAATTCTCAGCAATATCATAGAGGGACTTATCCGCATCACCATCTTTATCGTCTATCTTGCCTTGATAAACCTCATACCTGATATCAGGGAGGTTTTCGCCTATCACGGTGCGGAGCACAAGACAGTCAATGCCTACGAAGACAATGCTCCTCTGGAGCCGGCTGCAGTGAGAAAATACTCTACGGCTCACGTTCGTTGCGGAACGAGCTTCCTCTTCGCGGTGTTGGTTATTGCCATCATTCTCTTTGCACTCCTGGGTCATCAGTCACTGTGGCTGCGATTTGTGTCACGCATAGTGCTGCTGCCTGTCATTGCTGCATTTGGTTATGAATTCACCCGCATCAGCGCCCGGTATGCTGATAATCGGGTGATGCGCATTCTTTTTGCTCCTGGGCTGGCTCTACAGATGATGACCACCCGGCAACCCAGTGATGAGCAGGTCGAAGTAGCTATCTCTGCCTTGAAGGGAGTTATCGAGGCGGATAGTCCCCAGGCAGGCAGCTAGTGACTGATTGCACAAGTCAGCGCAGCAGGCAAGATTCTTCGCTGTGCTCAGAATGACGCAGTGGGCAATATCGGAATGACATGGTCGGCTTTTTCAGGAATGACACCTAGGAGTGGTGGCTGTCGTCCTTCTGCAGCATGCCTATCCACTTTCTCGGCCATTTCCCTTCATTAGGGACAGACCTGAAGGTCTGTCCGTTGCCCCTGGTTCCCGACCTCGGACAGAGTCCCTACAGGCTGACCCGACGCCTGGTATTTCTCGCAATCCGAAGGTCTGGTCGAGAGAGGATGTCTCAAGACTCGCTCTTCTGGAGTGACAATGCACGCTGCATCATGTCATTGCTTCGTCGTCCTTCTGCAGAAGGACGACGAAGCAATCTCGGCAATAACTGCAAGATTCTTCGCTGCGCTCAGAATGACACAGTGGGCAATATGTTACCCTGACATTTATGCGGTATGTCGCCCTGAGCGAAGGCGAAGGGCATCCCCTCCACAAAACGAATAACGCCTATTCCTGCAACTGGACACTAGTACTTAGTTGTGCAGTTAGCTAGACGATAGTAAGGCGATGTGTTATAGTAGACACATGCGTAAACCAGAGACTGTGATCGCATTGGCAGTGGAAGAACGACAGAATCTAAAGGAGATGGTCAAGTGCCGGACAGC
>JAPLHP010000010.1 GCA_026389585.1 Chloroflexota bacterium
GTTTTCCAGTATCTGTCTCTCACCACTGCTGCGTACTCCTTCCGTGCTCTAATATCCATTGGCTAGCTTTCATCTCCTTCACCACTTAAGCTAGCCCAATTCTCCCCCATTTCGGTTACCTTTTACATGAGTCAACCACCATCCCTTCGGTTACATTTTAGATGAGGCAATTCACGAAATTGACATAGGGAACCCCGATACCGTATTCTTTATCATGTCTAGGCACCAAATTCCATCGGGATCAACAAAGAGGAGGATACCAAACTAGGGAGACATTATGGACAGAGTTTATGCAAGTATAGATGAAGCGGTTGCTGATATCCCAGATGGAGCCTCCATAGCAGTTGGAGGTTTTTTCACAGCAGGCACACCCGTCCAACTCATTCAAGCGTTGGCTAAACAAGGGGCCAAGAACTTAACCATAATATGTCAGCAGATGGGCCCTGGCAATGAAGATATTACCCGGTTGGTTGTGCAGGGTCAGGTCAAGAAGGCCATCTGCAACTATCCTTTCTATAGGTCAGCGACTAAAGGAGCAAACTCTCCATTCGAGAAGGCGGTCAGGGCCAGCCAGATCGAATTGGAGGTCTACCCTATGGGCACCTTCATCGAAAAAATGCGGGCCGGCGGTGCCGGAATCGCAGGTTTCTATACACCCACAGGGGTGGGCACCACCGTGGAGCGGGGCAAGGAGAAGAGGACTTTCAACGGTCGCCCATATCTTCTGGAGCTAGCCCTCAAGCCGGATTATGCCTTCGTGTATGCCTGGAAGGGTGACAGAATGGGCAACCTCAGCTACCGGAAGACTGCCAGGAACTACAATCCGGAGATGGCAGCAGCCGCAAGAATCACCATAGCCTCGGTGGAGGAACTGGTGGAACCGGGCGAGCTGGATCCCGACAAGGTCCATACACCAGGAATCTATGTTCAACGGGTAGTGAAGGTCGGAAGACGAAAATACAAGCCCGGTATTGATTAGATACTTTCATTTGAATCAACGGGAGGTTAACCAAGTGGTAGAAACGAAAAAGAATGCAGCCGGAGGCAAGAAACTTGAGGGAATCGCGCGAGAATTGATAGCTCTAAGGATTGCCAACGAGCTGCAAGATGGAACATATGTTAACCTGGGAATAGGTATTCCCACCCTTGTCTCGAACTGGATTGAGGGTAGAGACATCGTGCTTCAGGCCGAGATTGGAATGCTGAACACAGGGCCTCTCGCCCAGGACAACGAGATTGACCAGGACTGCATTAATGCCAGTTGCCAACCTGTCAAAGAGCTGCCAGGATGTTGTTTCTTCTCTGACTGCGAATCGATGGCTATGATCCGCGGCGGATATATGGATGTAGCTGTGCTAGGAGCACTGCAAGTCTCGGAAAAAGGCGATCTTGCTGGATGGAATAACCCTGAGAGAGGCTTCCCGGAGCATATAGGCAACATCGGTGGCTCCATGGACCTGGCGGTCGGAGCCAGGAAAGTAATTGTGGCAATGGAGCACACCACGAAGGACGGCGGTTTCAAGGTTGTCAAGAAGTGTACCTACCCGGTCACAGCCGTAGGCGTTGTAAAGTTGATTGTGACTGATCTGGCAGTTATAGATGTCACCGAAAAAGGTCTGGTGCTCAGGGAGGTTGCTCCTGGTCTCACGGCAAAGGATGTCCAGTCGGTCACCGAGCCGAAGCTGATCATCAGCCCCAACCTCAAAGAGATACAGCTATAAGATCAGCCTAGGAGGGTGGGTCACCACTCGGACAACGCGGATAAGTTAGGCACAAAACAACCGTTCGCTTGCGCCCAGCCTAGCTTTGGGCAAATAGTCGTGACCCAAGCTCCTAGATAACCACACCCTCAGGGGAGAGCCTGCCGCGTCCAGTACAGCTTCTGGAGCTGTAGGCCGATATCTAAGCGCACTGACCATATTCCTCTCCCGCCAGAGATAATGGGCCTGCTCTGTTACGCCTATCTTTTTGCTGGCCATGCTGATAAATGAACTCCATCTGGTGTTTCAGAAGGCAGCAAAAACACAAACGATGCGCCTCTTACGGCGCCAGATACAACAGCGACAAAAGTCACATATCAAAAAATGGAAAGGTTCCATAATTATCAAATTGGGGAAACGAATGCAGTATCGAGATTATTCGCTTCGCTCAGAATGACACGATCGGAGCTCGTAGCTGATAGCTCATAGCTCATGGCAGAGATTGCTTCGCTTCGCTCGCAATGACGCAGTGGGCGACATGTCAGAATGATATTCATGTGGTTTGTCACCCTGAGCGAAGGCGAAGGGTCTCCCCCCACGAAGCGTATAACGCCTATTCCTGAAACCAAGCACTAGTTTATACCCAGCACGAAGGGGTTGTGCTTGCGCTCGAAGCCAATGGTGGTCTCCGACATGTGCCCGCAGAAGACCCTTGTCTCATCAGGCAGGGTCATGAGCTTGTTGTGGATGTTCTGCATCAGCAGGTCGTAGTTACCGCCGGGGAAATCCGTCCGCCCGATACTCAAATTGAACAGGGTATCCCCGCAGAAGAGCACGCCATGCCCGTAGAGGCAGATGCCCCCGGGGCTGTGGCCGGCGGTATGCAGAACCTTGAAACGCAGCTCCCCCACCTCGATCACATCGCCATCCTTGAGCAGTCTATCGGGGTCAGGAGGGGCGCGGAAGGAACCGCCCATCATGGAGCCGACCATCCGGTTGAGGCCGGCGGCCGCCTTTTTCGATCCCTCGGCTTCATGTACCGCGAAGGGGGCGCCGGTAGCTTCCTTGACCTTGGCCAACGCGCCGATATGGTCGGCATGCATGTGAGTGGCCACAATAATCTTGATGGAAAGGCCCAGCTCCTGAGCGGTCTTCAGTATCCGCCCTGATTCGCCTCCGGGGTCGATAACCATCCCGTCGTGGGTCTGGTCCGAACCCACGATATAGCAGTTGGCCATAAACGGGCCCACTTCCATACCTTGCAGAATCATAGTCCTATTCTTCCGTATTTACGTCCCCAGTGTCAAGCTTTGACACTGGGTAGCAAAGCTGATAAGTTTACCTCAACAACTGAGACTGTTTAGCAACTGGGGACCACGGGGGGTTGAAAGAGTTGATAAACAACCTCTCAATAACTTGAACTTGATGCGGGAGGAGACAGGAGTGAAGGAGACAGCGAGCAGTGTTGACATGGATACCATCGTCTCCCTTTGCAAGAGACGCGGCTTTATCTTTCAGTCGAGCGAAATCTACGGAGGAGCCGGGGGCTGTTGGGACTACGGCCCTCTCGGCGTGGAACTGAAGCGCAATGTGAAGGAAGCCTGGTGGAAGGCCGTGGTACAGGAAAGGGACGACGTTGTGGGTATCGATGCCAGCATCCTCATGCATCCCCAGGTCTGGGTAGCCAGCGGCCACGTCCAGAAGTTCGCCGACCCGCTCGTAGAGTGCAAGTCCTGCAACTCCCGTTTCCGCGCCGACCATCTGAAAGAAAACAAATGCCCCGAATGCGGCGGCGATCTGAGCGAACCCCGCATGTTCAACCTCATGTTCAAGACCTTCATGGGACCGGTGGAGGATGAAGCCACCGTCGTCTATCTGCGCCCGGAGACGGCCCAGGGCATCTTCGTCAACTTCCAGAACGCCCTCGGCACCTCCCGAAAGAAGCTCCCCTTCGGCATCGCCCAGATCGGCAAGTCCTTCCGCAACGAGATCACCACCGGCAACTTCATCTTCAGAAGCCGCGAGTTCGAGCAGATGGAGATGGAGTACTTCGTCAAGCCAGGCACCGATGAAAAGTGGTTCAAACACTGGCTCGATGAGCGTTTCAACTGGTACGTCAGGCTGGGCATCCAGAAGGATCACCTCCGCCTCCGCCAGCACGATAAGCAGGAGTTGGCCCATTATGCCAAGGACTGCTACGACGTTGACTACCTCTTCCCTATGGGCTGGTCGGAACTGGAGGGCATCGCCAACCGCGGCAGCTATGATCTGGAGCAGCACGCCAAACACAGCGGCAAGGACCTGAGCTATTTTGATGAAGAAGCCGGAGAGCGCTATATCCCCTATATCATCGAGCCTTCAGCCGGGGTGGACCGCTCCGTGCTCGCCTTCCTCCTCGATGCTTACCACGAGGAGGTGGTAGAAAAAGAAAAGAGGGTGGTGCTGCGGCTGCACCCGGCCCTAGCGCCGATCAAGGTGGCCGTGCTGCCGTTGAGCCGCAATGAGAAGCTCGTCCCCATGTCCGCGGAGGTCCATAACCAGCTCCGGAAGAGCTTCATGACCCCATATGACGACACGCAGAGCAACGGCCGGCGCTACCGCCGCCAGGATGAAATCGGCACTCCCTACTGCGTCACCATCGACTTCCAGTCCCTCGAAGACCACCAGGTCACCGTCAGGGACAGGGACTCCCTCAAGCAGATCCGTGTGCCGGCGGAATCAATCAAAACAACCCTGGCCGCCAAGCTGGCTGGAGAACCGTTCGATGTCCTGCCTCCCGGCGGGCAGCAAGTGGCTGGGGGTCGATAATCAGGCTGCAGGGCCTGTGACAGGAAAGCGCATCCATGCTACCGGAGTTTCCAGTATTCAGGCGTAGAGCACTTGCTGCCCAATCAAGCACTCACCGGCTCAAATCCTGCCACCTGCTGCAGGTGATTTGAAAAGTCCTGTCCCCAGGTTTCTCTCTTAGCTTTACTCACATCTAATGACAATAGCTTTCAGTGTCCTCATCGTAAAGGTTTCCAGGGTGTCCCATTTTCGCTGACAGTTCAATGCCAATCCAGAACCGCCGAGGCAAGAAAAAAGGGTGGACATCGCCGCCCACCCTTTTGAAACTTTGCCTTTATCTTTGCGCTAGGCCTTCTGCAAGAGCCTCCTGCGAAGGAAGTAGGCCACAATACCTGCTCCCGCGGCTCCAGCGATGCCGATGACAATCCAAATCCACCCCGCAAGGCCTTCGCTGGGGCTCTTTGCCAGCACTGCCCATGTGCTGAAGTGGTTGGTGGTGGCACTTAGGGTTTTGTCAGTGGTATTGACCGTGGTATCAAGCGGCTTCCAGTCTGCAGCAGCTTCGTCGTAGTAGGCCAGCACCAGGTTATTGGGATCTCCTTTCACAGCAGCAAGGTCATCGTCGGAGTACCAGACGGTGAGTGTGGCTGACTGCAGTAGAGCGGAAACAGGTGTCCCATCGACAGCCACAGCCTCTATTCTGACCCACGTGGTGCCCAACATGAATCCTTGGGGGGTGGCCGGGTCGACATCCGACGGATCCTCTGTCAGGATTCTGATCCAGGTCTCACCGCTGAGGCAGTCCGCGGGAAGATCTACGGCGATGCGCCCGTCTGCCGACTTGATGGTCA
>JAPLHP010000011.1 GCA_026389585.1 Chloroflexota bacterium
CCGACGGTATTTCGTTGGAAACACCAGATGATACAACAATACGCTTACATTGTGGCTCTTGTGTAAATAGATGCTCATGCATCTATTCTAATTCATTCGCCGCAAGCGGCGGGGTATCAGACCCTAAAAGAGAATGACACGTGTCGGTTGTCGGCTTTATGCATTGCATAACTCAGGCATGGCAAGTAATCACCTCCATGGCCCATAATGATACTGAAGTCCGGTGCAGTTATCCTATTGAAGACGCGGATAACGAGAGAGTAGAATTGAGGGAAATGGGCGGGCGACGCCGGTGACACCAGGAGGTACGTAGTGACTTCTCTGCAAAAGCTTTTCAGCCCGGTCAGTATCGGATCGATGGAGGTAAAGAACCGCCTTGTGATGGCACCAATGACTACTCAGTGGGCAGGCCCGGGTGATACCATCACTCAGCGATTGATAGACTATCATGTGGCCCGAGCCAGGGGCGGCGTCGGGTTGATCACTTTTGAAGTCTGCACTGTGGACCGCCAGTACCCCTACCAACTGCACACGGTGGGGTTGTGGGGTGACGAACTTATCGCCAATCACCGGGAATTGACCAAGGCCGTGCATGCCCACGGCGCCAAGATAGTGCCGCAGATCTCGCATGCCGGGCCGGAGTCATTCGCACCGTTTATCAACAAGCTGCAACCCCTGGGGCCATCGCCGTTCCAGTCTGCAGTAACCGCGCAGATGTGCCGTGAGGTCACGCTCGAAGAGATCGAATTGATCATCGAGCAGTACGGTGAGGCGGCCAGGCGGGCCAGAGAAGCCGGCTACGATGGGATGGAGTTGCACTGCGCCCATGCCTACATGATGTGCGGGTCGTTCATCTCGGCTTTGCGCAACAAACGGACGGATGCATACAACGGCAGCACGGTCGAAGGGCGGCTGCGGTTCCCCATAGAAGTCATCAAGAGGATGAAGGCCAAGGCAGGGAAAGACTTCCCTTTGACCATCCGCATCTCGGGTGACGAGCGGACGCCTGGCGGCCGCGACGTAGAAGGGACAAAGGAGATAGCCCCGAAGCTGGTTGAGGCCGGGGTAGATGCCTTTCACATCTCCGGAGGCGTTATCGACAGGCTCAGCACAGGTATTATCGCAGGTTCGAGCTTCGGACCTGGTTTCAACGCGCCGACTGCCGCGGCCATAAAGAAAGCGGTGAATGTGCCCGTGATGGTTGTGGGCAGAATCCACGACCCGGTCCTGGCAGAGAGGATACTGCAAGCTGATCAGGCAGACCTGATAGTCATGGGGCGCCCGCTGCTGGCAGACCCCGATCTGCCGAACAAAGCCCTGAAGGGAGAACTCCAGCATATCAGGAGATGTATCTCCTGCGAGAACTGCTTCGATTCGATAGCCGAGGGTGATTTCACCAACATGCACTGTGCAGTAAATGCTGCTACGGGAAAAGAGCGTCAGCTCAACACCGAGCGGGCGGCGAAGACCAAGAAAGTGATGGTGGTCGGCGGCGGGCCGGCGGGAATGGAAGCGGCGCGGGTCGCGGCCTTGAGAGGACACTCCGTCACACTGTATGAGAAGCAGGGGCGACTGGGCGGGTCGCTCCTCTTCGCTGACACTGTTCATAGCGACAACGACAATCTGCTCAACCACCTCACCACGGAGGTCAAGAGTCTGCCAATAGAGGTCAAGCTGCGGCATGATGTCACTCCTGCCCTGGTCAGTGCCGCCAAACCGGATGCAGTCATCCTGGCGTTGGGTCCGAACCTGTCCGTACCCTCCATAAGGGGGTCGGACGGCCGCAATGTGCTGAGTGGCCCGGAGCTGAAGAAAATGCTGGGCGGCAATCTGCAGGGGGCCGCCATCAAGAAGCTGCCTGCCTGGCAGAGACTGGGGCTGCAACTGGGCGGTCCGCTGATGCGGCGTTGCCTGAATCCTCCGCGTATAAGGAGGCTGACGCGGTTGTGGATGCCACTGGGAAAGAGGGTCACAGTCATAGGAGGTGACCTGGCAGGCTGCGAGCTGGCTTTGTTTCTGGCAGAGAGAGGCAGAAAAGTCACCCTTTTGGATAGCGGAGGGAAGATCGCCCCCGACGTCGGAAGCAAGCGAAGGGCGGAGGTGAGGCAGAGTCTACAGGAATCGGAAGTCACCGTCGTTACCGGGGCGGTGTACGAAGAGATAACCCCGAAGGGGGTCGTTTTCAGCACAAAAGATGGGGGCAAGAAGACCGTGGGAAGCGAAACTGTGGTAATTGCCGGCAATGTCGAGCCGAATATGGATCTGCAGAAGACGCTCGAGGGGAAGGTCCCCGAGCTGTATGTGATAGGTGACTGCAAGAAGCTGGGCTTGATAAGGGGGGCTATTGGTGATGGCATGACCATCGCCTGTAAAATATAGACCAACCCGCGCAGAAGGGTTGTGGTTTATTACCACTCTACATAGAGTTATTAGGAAGAGGAGGGTCATCCATGAAGCCGCTGAAGAAGCTATTCACACCCATCAAGATCGGAGCAATGGAGCTGAAGAACCGTATCGTTATGGCTCCCATGACCACCACCTGGGCACCTACCGACGGTACTGTGCCACAGCAGATGATCGACTACTGGGAGGCCCGGGCGAAGGGAGGGGTGGGGCTGATCATATTCGAAACTGTGGTCATCGATGCCGCTTTCCCGTATATAGTCCAGAGCGTCGGACTCTGGGATGACAAGCTCATCCCCAGCTTCAAGAGGTGGGTTGACGCCATGCATGCCCACGGCGCTAAGGTGGCACCGCAGATCAGCCATCCAGGACCGGAGTCATTCTCCTGGATATTTGGAGTACAGCCCGTAGGGCCTTCTGTATTGGTCAGCAGAAGACACGGGCAGGCCTGCCGCGAGCTCACTGTGGATGAAATAAAGAAGATCATAGAGCAGTACGGCGATGCAGCAAGACGGGCGAGAGAGGCCGGCTGCGACTGCATGGAATTGCACGCCGGTCACCGATATATGCTGGCTGCCTCGTTCCTGTCACCATTGCGCAACCAGAGAACTGATGAGTACGGGGGCACCATCGACGGCCGACTGAGATTCGTTCTGGAAGTGGTGGATAACATCAAGAGGAAGGCCGGGAAGGACTTCCCGGTGATCATCCGCATCTCGGGCGATGAGCATGTGCCCGGCGGGAGAGACCTGATGGACACGCTGTACATAGCCCCCAAGCTGGTAGAGGCCGGTGTAGATGCCATCGAAATCTCCGGCGGGGTAGATCCTGAACATACCTACCGGGTGCTGCCATGCATGGGGATGCCCCCAGGGTTAAATGTGCCTGCCGCGGCTGCTGTGAAGCAGATGGTGAATGTGCCGGTTATAGTGGTAGGAAAGATCACCGATCCCCGTTTTGCAGATGACATTCTCGTTAAGGAATATGCCGACATCATAATGATGGGGCGAGCCCTCCTGGCCGATCCCGAGCTACCCAACAAGGCAAAGGCCGGCAGGTTCGAAGATATCGCTCCCTGCACTAGCTGCGGGCAGGGATGTCTTCGGATGCCATTGACGTTCGAGGGCTTCACCTGCGTCATCAATCCCACAATCGGCAAGGAGAAGGAGATGGTCATCACCCCTGCAGCCAAGCCGAAGAAGGTGCTGGTGATCGGGGGTGGCCCCGGAGGCCTGGAGGCAGCCCGTGTGGCTGCAATCAGGGGGCACGATGTCACCCTGTGGGAGAAGGCCTCCAAGATGGGAGGACAATTGAACCTGGCGCCCATTCCACCCACAAAGCAGGACATGGCCAGATGGGTCATCTATCTCACCACTCAGGTGAAGAAGGCTAAGGTCAAGGTGGAATTGAACAAGGAGGCTACGCCGGAGTTGATCGAGCAGTTCAAGCCGGACGTGGTTATTGTGGCCACCGGAGGCAAGCCTCTCATTCCGCCCATACCAGGTGTGCAGGGGAAGAAGGTGGCTACGGGAGCCGATGTGCTCACGGGTAAGGTCGCTATATCCCGCGGGAACGTGGTCATCATCGGAGGTGGCATGGTGGGCTGCGAAGTAGCTGACTGGATAGCCAACCCCGGCCTGGACCAGACCTCAGGATGCACCAACATCACTATCATTGAAATGTTGCAGGACATCGCTCTGGACGAGATCCCACAATCGAGAATGGTGCTTCTGCCAAGGTTGAGAGAAAATGGCATCAAGGCCATAACCTCAGCCACAGTGAAGGAGATTCTGGAGGATGGGGTGGTCTATACCAAGAACGGCCGCGACGAGACCATCCGCGGCATGGACTTTATCATACTGACCTGCGGCGCCACATCGGTGGATGAGCTGAGCGAGAAGATCAAGGGCAAGGTGCCGGAGGTCTATGTTATCGGCGATGCCAAGAAGGCCCGCAAGGTACTCGAAGCCATCGCCGAAGGCGCAGAACTAGCCAGAAAGATCTGATTCTATCCTTCTGGAGCGAGATCCTTAAAGGGGACAGCCCCGTGCGAGGCTGTCCCCCTGTTCTTCCCCCGTGCGGATTGCGGCGGCAAAATGTCTCAGAATTCCCACTCCTTCAACGGCTCAAACCTGCCCTGGAAGAACCGCAGGACTTTTGGCTCATAAGCTAACTTCAACCCTGTGATCCTGTCGCGCTTCTGATAAAGTCCCGCTATCCCTTCCACCGCATAGTCTATGTGCGAATTGGTGTACACCCTGCGCGGGATGGTGCACCGGACCAGTTCCAGCTTTGGCCTGTAGTTCTGGCCGGTCTTCGGCTCGCGACCCTTGGAGACGTTCCCGCGCTCCATCGTCCTCACCCCAGAATCAATGTAGATGGCCGCAGTCAAGGCCTGCGCCGGGTATTCTTCCTGGTCTATATGGGGCAGGAATCGTTTGGCATCAATGAAGACGGCATGTGAGCCCGGAGGTACCACAATCGGCACACCGGCCTCCTGAAGCTTGCGGCCGAATTCCTGGGTTTGGGCAACTCTCATCTTGATATAGTCATCGTCCAGTGAATCCATCAAGCCTCGATGGAGCGCCTCGATGTCCTTGGAATCCAGACCACCGTTGGTCACATCCCCCTCCCAGACCCTCAGCATCCTCAAGAAGGCACGGTTCAAGTCGGGGCTGTTGCACGCGATCAATCCGCCCATGTTGACCAGGAAATCCTTCTTGGCGCTGATGGTGCAGCCGTCGCCGTAACTCAGCAGTTCGCGCAGGATCTCCTTGACGGGTTTGTCGCTGTATTGAGGGTCCTTCCACTTGATCATATAGGCGTTCTCAACGCACCTGGTGGCGTCGTACATGTTCGGGATGCCGTATTTGTGAAGCAGTTTCGCCACGTCTTTGGCGTTCTGCATGGATATCGGCTGCCCGCCCGCCATGTTCACGCAGGTCTCGAAACTCACGTAAGCCACATTCTCCGGACCAGCGCGCAGAATCTCGCCCTCCAGCTTCTTCAAGTCTATGTTGCCCTTCCACGGAAACGGATTGGTGGGATCGTGCGCTTCGTCCACAATGACGTCCACAAAAACCCCGCCGGCCATCTCCTGATGAAGCTTGGTCGTGGTGAAGTACATGTTTCCGGGCACGATCTGCCCCAGCTTGATCATGCACTGGGACATGATGTGTTCCGCGGCCCGGCCCTGGTGTGTCGGAATGATGTAGTTGTAGCCCAGGATCTCCCGGAACTCTTCCACCATCTTCAGGTAATGGCGGCTGCTGTATGGAGTGTCGCCGGTGTTGGTCATCCCCTCCCACTGGTAGCAGCTCATGGCCGAAGTTCCGCTGTCGGTCAGGAGATCCAGATAAACGTCTTCCGATTTGAGCAGGAAGGTGTTGTATCCGGCTTCCGCCATGGCCTTTTTGCGGTATGCTTTGTCCACCATCCTTACCGGTTCGAAAATGGCGATCTTGTACGGCTCGTACATCCGCTTCTCTGAGCGCTCCACCCGCGGAAACGAAACAAACAGGCGTTGCTTCAGGGGCTCAAACTGGGCCTCGTCCACAAATTCAGGATCGTTCTTCAGCGAAAGGCCGGTCAAGTCGTCTCGATTCTTGTACACCGCCACCACCACGTCCGCGACCTCTCTCAGATGGTTTATCGTATATGCGCACCGGGGAAGCTCGAACATCAGTGTCCTGGCCCCCTCGCCTTTCGCGTGATAGTCCCACAGCCCTTCTATCTTGCCGCGCATGCCGCCCTGGATATACAGGGAAGCCGCCAGGGCGAACTTGGGAGATTCCTCACTCGGAATGTGGGGCAGGAACTGCTTTACATTCAGCGCGAAGCCCCTGGTGCCCTTGAACACCGGCACGCCTTCGGCCTGGATCATGTTGTAAAGTGTGCCAATTTGCTCCTGATACCATTCGGTGTATTCCGTTTTCCTCATTTCTGCAACGCCGACGGCAAAAACCTCCATGGCCCTGCCCGACACGCCACCATACGTGTGCAGACCTTCAAAAACTACGACCTCGTTTCGGAGTTTCTCGAAGCACTCGTCGTGGCGGCTGGCGATGAAACCGCCTACGTCCGATCTGGGGTCCTGGCTGGCATCCATCAGAACGACGTCCGCCAGTTGAATGATCTTTTTCGCTATGTCTACTATTTCTTGATCCGAGGCCTCTACATTCCTGATCCAATAAGCATTTTCGAGAACGTTTGAAATGTCCACGACCAGCGGGAGCGAGTAGGCGGTCGCGAGCTTTCTCACCGCCTCGATGTTGGGCAGCGATACAGGCTGGCCATTCCAGGCGTCGGGGCACGTTTCAATCTGGATGTAGGCGGCTCCATCTCTTCCGAGTTCCTTCAGCAGCCGCTTCAGTTTCGCCACATCCAGATTCCCGCCGAACTTCTCCGGCTCTCCGTACTTGGCGGCATCTTTGACACTAACGTCAACGCTCTTTCCCTTGTTGGCAAGGACCAGCCCTTCGCACCGCCCGCGGTTGTGCAGAACAGTCTGGCCCGGTTGAATCATCGTCGCTGCCAGGAGCTTCTCTGAACCGATTCCATTGTGCGTTGGCACCAGCCGGTCAATGCCCAGGACTTCCTGGACGGCACTCTCCAGTCGCAGGAAGCTTCTGGCGCCGGCATAGGCTTCATCGCCAATCATCAGCCCGGCCTTCTGGAAGTGGGACCACGCCGACATCCCCCGCGCCACCATGTCAAAGGCCACATGATCGGAACAAACGTGAAACGTATTGAAATGCGCTTGCTTCAGGATGTTCCACCGTTCGTAGGGCCTGAGCGCCGTGATCTTCTTGACTTCCTTAATCTTGAAAGGCTCGCTTCTCATCTGTCTTCACTCCGTAGGTTTGCTTCCCGTCGTTAAGTTTATCCGATACCCCCGCCTATTGTATCACCTCAATAGTTGGGCCTGCTGTCAGGTAGAACGCGGGCTGGGTAGCCTCTGGAGCAGGGGGTCGCGCGGAAGAGCATGAAGGATGAAAGGCAAAATCCGTGCTGTCTTCGTATGTAGCGTTCAAGCCGGGGGTCCGAAGATCGCCAGCGGCCTCTTGTTGCACAGATTGGGGTGTCCACCCTTCCTATTTGCCATACAGGCAACCACCCCAGCACCACCTTGTGGAACTTCAAGCTGTCCTGCGCCATTGCTCTAGGCTCAAGTCTCCCGGAAGCACTTGAGCGTGCATAGACCACAGTTCTTAAGAGACGATGGTCTCACACCAGAACCGGGTGACTCTGGCCGATGGTTGGCTTGAGTGATGTCAGCGCTGGCTGGCTTGGGTGAGCCGCTTGCACAAAAGCAGCATTCGATTCGGCTCGCCAGGAGCGTCATCGTCAACTAACTTGGTGGCAGGCACCCCTTCACGTCAAATATGTCTTGACGTACTTCTCCATCTCCGGCGTCGGTTTCCACCACTTCTTGACGCCCAGGTCCTCAGCCACCTTGTTGGCGCCGAGGTATCCCGGCCCTCCCAACACCAGCCCTCCCGGATAGGTGGACACGCCGCACACGTAGAGGCCCTCGATGGGCGTCCTGGTGGATGAACATTCCTGGTTGGGGCGGAAGCAGCCCATCTGCACCGGCCGGTAATCGCCGTGCTTTATGGCCCCGCGGCGCATGTTGGGGAAGCGGATGGCGATATCCTCGGGCGTCTCGTTATTGGTGCCGATGATGTTCGCCTTCTTCATGTTGGGCGCCACGCGTTGCCATTTGGCCAGAATGGCCTCATCCAGTTCCTTGGCCCTTTTCTCCCAGCCGCCCTCGATCTCGTAGGGAGCGTGCATCTGGAAGAAGGACACGTGCTTGCCGGGCTTGCGGCTGAGATGGGGATCGAAGAGGCTCTCGCAGGTCGAGTGACCGCCGAAGTTGCTGCCGATCTTGCCTTTCACCACGTTGTCCCAGTGGGCCAGCAGTTGCCCGGTGCTCTCGAAACCGAAGACAGTCATGAAGGCCTCATTCACCCAAGTGTCATCGCAGGCATAGTGAGGGGCTTCCTCAGAGGCAACGTGCAGGGTGTAGAAGCTCCACTTATCATACTTCCAGCCCTCTACGGCGTCCTTCAGAGAGGCAGGCAGATTGTCCTTGCCCACCAGATCGAAGAAGGTGGTCTGGGGGTCCAGGGTGGACATGACCACTTTGGCTCGCAGAGTCCTCTCTTCATACCCGATGAGAACGCCCTCCACCCGTCCGTTGTTCATCAGGATCTTGGTGGCTTCGGCGGCCTCCAGAATCATGCCTCCGTTCCGCACGATCTCTCTGGCCATGGCGGCGGCGAACTTGTGCGAGCCGCCGTAGCAGAGGCACTTGTTCATCCCTCTGTCCAGAAGCAGGGGCACGAAGAAACCGATGCCGGTCTCCATGGGGTCCAGCCCCCACATGCAACTGGAGTAGAGCATAAGAGCGCGCACCCGGTCGTTCTCGAAGACATCGTTGATGATCTCCAGTGGACTGCGGTCGACCATCTCCAGCATCTCCGCGCCGATGGGGGTGCGCTGCATGGCCACGGACAGGTCGATGGGGGACATGGGAGGTATGTAGGTGGCCGGAGCCACTATCTCGTTGACGATGCGCCGCCAGGTGCGCATGACCTTGCCGAAGGCGATGGCATCCTTGAACGAGAACTTGCTGATGGAATCCTTGGTGTCCTCTATCATGCGGGTCAGCACCAGCGACTTGCCGTCTTCGAACACCATGGCCGTCTGAGAGTTGGGCTTGACCCAGACCAGGGCATGGTCGTCGAGGTTGAAGTCCTTGATCACCGGCATGTAGTCCACCATCATGTGATAGACAACGTGCGGGTTGGAGGAATACAGAGGGAAGATGATCTCCTCCGTGGCCAGCCCGCCTCCGACTTCGAAGCGGCGCTCCACCACGGCCACCTTCAGTCCGGCCTTGGCCAGATACGCTCCGGCCATCAGACCGTTGGGGCCGCCTCCGATGATAACGACGTCCCAGGTGGTTTCGTCGGGGAACTCGTCGAACATCTTGAAGATAGGTTGCTCTCGCATGACGTCCTCCTCTTCCCCTACCTCGGGGGTATGGCCGAGATCTTGCCCTGCTGGGGTATATACCAAGGCGACGGGTACCACCATTTGCCCGGCTGGGCGATCCCGTCCTCGATCAGGATGTGCATCAGGTTGTACGGGATAGCCATCAGGCACAGCGCGCCCGGATGCCCGGAAGTTTGATGGCAATGGTAGAGTCCGTCGATGGGCGTCCGGTAGCGGGCCAGCTCGGGCAGCGGGCGCTGCGTCCATAGCTGGTCACGGCAGTGCCGGGTGCCGCACCAGGTCCCGCCGACCAGGCCGCTGTGGCGGAACTCAGCTTCGTACGGTGTCGCTGCCCAGTGGTGAATGATATTATCCGAGTCCAGGCCATCCAGCGCTTGAGAGAAGGCTTCGCGCATGTAGGCATTGAGCTTATCCTTGATCTTATCGATGGCATCTGGCCCTTCGATGTGGTACTCTGGCGGGGGAACATTGACCTCAAAAGCTGCCGATATGTACCCCTTGGGATGATAACCCTGGCAATCAGTGGGGTCGAACGCCTGCGATGGGGTGAGAAACCACATCAGTCTCTCCGGCGGCACGGTCGGGTTGCCTTTGCGACCATCCACATCCATCACGTTCTCGTAGTAGATCTGTCGCGAATCCGAGGGGTAGACGGCCCCACAGGGAGTCTTGTTAGGGCCTAGCCCCACCTCATCCATCACTCTGAACTTCTCACGCCAGCGGATGGGCCTACGCGTGTGCAAGGTGGACACATAGAGACTCCCTCCCTTAAGACTGATGTCCTTTATGCGCTGGACGAAACCGGGGTCCAGGTGCTGCTTCCCGATCAACTTCAGGAAGGTCTGCTTGTAGTCCACCGCGGCGATCACGGCCTTGTTGGCCCATAGTGTCTTCGCGCCCGAAGCAGCGTTATCCCTCAGTCGCACCCCCACGGCCCGGCCATCCCGGATGATAATTTCATCAACGGGACAGCAGGTGCGCACCACGACGCCATTGGCCACGTCCGCACGATGTATAGCGTGGAAATAGCCGTGCAGGCCGCCGCGTGGCACGCTCAACTTCCCTGCTATCAAGATGAGGATGTCTGAAAGAAAAGAAGGAATGGCCACACCCTCCCAGTGGCCGGCCGCCCCTGAGGCCCACGCTGCGAATGCCAGCATAGTCTTGACCGACTCGGTCTTCATGTGCTCGTCCATGAGGTCAAACATGGTCATCTCACGCAGTTCCGGGGTCCACACATCCGGCTGCCGCTCTTTGTACACCTGCATGTAGGGTACGTTCTCGTCCGTGACCTCCACCTCAGGCGGATGGGGCGGGCACCAGAATGTGGCCCGCAGAAGCTCCTGCACAAAGGGAGTCGCGCTGGCCAAGCCGCTCAACTTGGCAAACCCCTCCATGTCCTTCGGGTTGGGCGCCTCGATACCGGCCGTGGTCGGCTGGCCTATGGCACCCATGGACTTCATAAGATCCATCGGACTCCAGGACATGCGGAAGCCGTGCTTCCAAAGCTCCAGTTGCTCGAAGCCCGGAGATGGAGCTCCGTACATGAGCATGGCATGGGGATAGATACGCACCCCGGCCATGGGTTCCACGGTCTCACAGGGCCCGCCGGACTCTGTCCTCTCCTCCAATACGCAGACGCTCAGCTTGCACTTGGCCAGATATGCCGCCGTTGTCATGCCGTTGTGCCCACCACCCACAATCACCACATCGTATCTTTCGTCCTTGCTCATGTTTTCCTCCTATCTGGCTGACTAGCGAGCATGTCTCTGCTCCCACCCTTTGCGGATCCCTGATCAGAAGATTGCTGTCCTATGTAGCTATCCGTCAACTGGCTTCAGAACATCTGTGCAGAAAACACCATTCGGGCACTTCGGCCCGGATCAACGAGTCAGGCCCCATGCTAAAGCAGTACGGCACGGTTCCCATATCCCCCCTTGGCACGCTAGCACAAGAAGGCAGAGGATGTCAACTGTTTTCATAATCCGGTAGTGTTCGGTAGAGGTGGATGGCTTCTGAAAAATAAAACTATCCATCTCATATGATGCCTAACCATGGTTTTTACATAAAGTTCCCTCGTCAATCGTAGTGCTGTCGGCCAATAGGTTGCACCTTGAATTCACCTGTTTCGTCTACGCCATTATCCCTTGACATTTCGTAGGGGTGTGGTATAATGCTAAGTACATATGTCGAACGAAGGTTGGGGAATACTGTCATATACTATCTTTCCCAAAGGAGTGACGCTAACATGCGTGTTCCTGATGAAGTTAGACAGTGTGTTGTATTTGTAGGTTTGCCAGTTTCTCAACCTAATGGACAGGTAGCCTTATCATTTAAGGGAACTGCCTTTTTTGTTGCAGTTCCCTCGGCTGTGATTCCGGGGAACAGTTATATGTGCCTAGTAACGGCTAAACATGTGGCTGTTGCACTTGAGGGTAAACCATTCCTAGTCCGAGTCAATACAAAAGATGGAGGTTCACAGTTAATAAGAGGCGAGGGGGCAAAATGGTGGTATCATCCCATTGACTCATCTGTGGATGTTGCTGTTATCCCTTGGGTGCCCCCTGAACAGGTTGAATACATTCCAATCCCAGATACCATGTTCCTTTCCGATGAAATAATTCGGAGCAAGGGTATTGGAACTGGGGACGAAGTTTTTATCACAGGGCTTTTTGCGTATCTCGCTGGGTCTTCAAGGAATCAACCAATAATACGTATGGGGAATATTGCAATGATGCCGGGCGAGCCAGTTGTAACCAAGGAATTTGGCAATATTGAGGCATATTTGATTGAAGCTAGGTCTATTGGTGGGTTAAGTGGGTCGCCAGCATTTGTTAGAGAGACAAGTCCGTTCGGCAGGGTCGGCGCCTTTTATTTCCTCGGATTGATGCATGGGCACTGGGATATCCCACCTGAGTCCAAGAATGACCAGTTAGTAATGGACAGTGACAAAAATGGTCAGGTAAATATAGGTATAGCCATTGTGATACCGGCGAAGAAAATTCTGGAGGTTCTTAATCAGCCAGCTTTGGTTCAAGCGAGAAAACAGAACGATGAAAACTGGCAAAAGCAACACACGCCAACTCTGGATGACCAAATTAAGTTGTCGGAGCAAAAAGAAGAAACACCAAAGTAGCTTTCTTATCACACTAATGGAGGGCGCTAATGGCCAAGCATCCTTTGATGAAGCAACCCCTAACTAAGAAGCGGTTTGAAAGTCTCCTAAAGAAGGCTGCTCAACCTGTTTCAGAGTGGCAACACGCTCCAAAAGAGACAGGAATAGTGGAGTCTCGTCCTTCCGATGATTGTAGCGGTAAACGTAAGAGTCGAGGTAAGACTGAAGATAAAGAGGGCTGACCGAGTGATTAACGCCACTGATACCACGCTTGATGTTACTCCAGAGCGATTCAATAGTGTTGACGTGGGCAGTCCCATTAACATACTGTTTGGCAGCATGTTGAACTATTTCATGGGCATATCCCAATCTTTCGATATGATTGTAGCTGGCAAGTTCATCCGTAAAGATAACTGTCTTGCCCTCTCTGGCAATCCTAGCTTCAATCATGGGCAGCAATGTTCGGGCTTGAACATTGGGAACTACCTTGGTGATTGCATTTCCGTCACGCTCCACCATGCCCATGACAATCGCCTTGCCAGATGCACCACGGCCACGCTTACCTGGTTTTCTACCACCAAAATAGGACTCGTCAACTTCAACCTGTCCAGTAAGCGGATTAACATTCTCGGACATGAGTTTGCGAATCTGATTGAATATACGCCATGCTGTTTTGTAGGTGACACCCAGTTCCCTCTGAAGTTGTTTGGCAGAGATCCCCGTCTTAGTAGAGGACATTAGGAAGATAGCATGGAACCAAGAGCAGAGAGGCGTATCGGATTTGTGGAAGATAGTCCCCGCAGTCGGAGAGATACCCCTACCACAAAACTCACAGGCGTAGAATTTTCCTCCAGACCTCTTGTAGTGTTTAGTTACCTTCACGCATTTATCGCAATAAACGCCATTTGGAAAGCGAAGTTTGAAAAGGAAATCAAGACAAGCATCATCATTCGGGAATTGTTCATTAAAGTTTTTTGTAGTATAGGTTTTCATCTCTTTTCTCCAATCTCATCTTATACCTACACTATAGCATAAACAATACGAAATGTCAAGGGATAATTGCGTTCGTCTATGAAAGCACGGTAGATTTGATCAATGGATTCTGTTGGCACATCTGCCCGAATACTTACAGTAGAAACAAAGCCATCTTTCCTCATGTCCTGTGGCGTGTTGTTACGTGGAATGGGAAAGACATATTGATCTCCTCCGAGGTCTCTGGCATAGGGGAGATCACTCCTATAGAGGAATAACTTGGTTCTGGTCGTATCCATGGCAATAACATCAATCAGTAATTGTTCACCATAAGTCAAAGACCATGACTTCCTATATGGTGGCACATTATCGTGGGTTCCTTGTAGTGCTACCGGAAGGATGTTGGTTAAGTCTGGGTTAGATTGAGAGTGAGGTAAGATGGATGAATTCCGTAAATGTCCTGGTGTTCATATCCTTCTCTGAATAGCCCGTGAACTCCACGGCTTTGGGGTTAGCAAACTTCAGCATCCCATCCTGTACCACAACGACGGCTTCATCGGAGTTTTGCATCAGCAAGTGCCTCTCCTCTTCTGATGCCTGCAGCCTCGTCTCCGCCAGCTTCTGGGCGGTGATATCCCTGACGGAAATCAAGCCGGCGAGCCTTCCCTGATACTCTATTCTCACACCAAGGGCGCTGAGCCATATCTCCCTGCCGTCCCTGGTTATGGCCCTGAGTTCCATGACCCGCCGCATGTTCTTCTGGAACATATCTTCGGCTATCATCCTGGCTACCCGGTCTCTGTCTTCTGTGGGGATGTGGTTCAGTGGATTCAGGCCGATCATCTCCGTCGGGAACGTAAACCCGAAGATCTTGGCCATAGCTTGGTTGGCCAGTACCACCCTCCCCGTCTCAGCATCGATAACCTCCAAACCATCAAGGGTGGCCTCGAAAATGACTCTATACAGAAGCTCGCTATCCCTCTCTGCTATTTCCTTGTGTACTATCATGGTCAGATCCCTCTTCCCTTCAGTGGCCTATGAGGATTTGCCTTCATCACAGTGTTAGTCGGCTTAGATATTACATACACGATATGATCTCGTATCTCATTTATCAATAACTCTATTTTCCGCCCTGGCCACCACCCTGACAAGATACAAATGGCCCAATAAGATGACCCAAAGGGTTCATAGTTGTCTCCGGCAAGGCTTTCTATGGAGTGCCCGCATCAGGCAAGTCTTAATGAATAGGAGCATGAGCGATGGTCTATCATCTGGAGGAGTGGATGACCGACACGGCGGCACCCGGGCCAAAGGAAGATATCAAGACCAAGTGGCTTATCCTGGCGGTAGTGATGCTGGGGAGCATTATGGGGCCTCTCGATAGCAGCATCGTCAATACCGTCCTTCCATCCATTACAGGGTACTTCAATACCGAGATATCGATAGCGCAGTGGGTACCGACAGTCTATCTGTTGACCATTAGCTGCCTCATTCTGCTCTATGGCCGTCTGGGGGACATGATAGGATACCGGAGGGTTTTACTGGGTGTGTTTTGACAATGGGGCCGGGGGTGGACTATCATTTTGAGCTTGGAGTAACACTGGCAGGCGCATGAAATCTTGAAACCAGACTCTCTCTGCTCTATCCCTGGCGTCAACCATTTGGTAGATACGATTCACAGGACTTCGAAGTATTGAATACTGCTGCACGCCCTGGCGGCAGGCGCAACCCGCCCCCCCTCGACTACATCTTCCATCCCCGCTCGGTGGCCGTTGTGGGCATCTCGGCTGACTTGCCCAAGATGTGGATCAAACAGCTATACCTCGACTCTCTGCTCCAGAGTGGATACCCCGGCCAGATCTACCTGGTGAATCCGAAGGGGGGAGAGATGGCGGGTTTTCCCATCTACCGCAGCTTGAAGGACATCCCGGGACCGGTGGATCATGTCGTTATCTCTG
Organism: Chloroflexota bacterium; assembly: GCA_026389585.1. NCBI lineage: Bacteria > Bacillati > Chloroflexota > Chloroflexota bacterium. The sequence goes on from JAPLHP010000011.1 coordinate 15,472, forward strand.
TTCCTGCTCTGCACACCCCAAAAGTCATGGAAGACTGTCGGGATATTGGAGTCAAGGTGGTGCATGTCTTCGCATCTGGCTATGCCGAGACCGGTGAACCTGATCGTGTCGAGGTTCAGAACAGGCTGGTGGAGATAGCCCGACAGGGTAACATCCGCATTATCGGTCCCAATTGCCTGGGCATCTACTACCCCAAGGGTAAGATTGGTCTATGTCCGGACTTCCCAATAGAGGTGGGACCTGTAGGATATCTTTGCCAGAGCGGTGGCAATGTCACCTATATGGTGCGGCAAGCAGTGGCTCGCGGCCTGCGTTTCAGCAAGGTTGTCAGCTATGGCAATGCCTGCGACATCAACGAATGTGATTTGTTGGACTATTTTGCAGAGGACCCTGAAACCAAGGTGATTGCAGCCTACATTGAGGGTGTCAAAGACGGTCGCCGCCTGGTCAAGGCGTTGAACAGAGCAGCCTCTGCCAAGCCGGTGGTGGTTTTCAAAGGAGGCTTTACTGCTGGTGGACTGAGGGCTGCGGCTTCACATACAGGGTCTCTGGCAGGGACCGATGTGGTCTGGGATAGCCTCCTCAGACAGGCTGGGGCTATCAGGGTATACAGTATTGAAGAGATGGTGGACATGCTGGTGGCGTTGCTCCGTGCCAAACCTCCCAAAGGTCTGAACACCTGTGTTGTGGGACACGGAGGCGGCGCCAGTGTCATGGCTACTGATGAATTGGAGCGAGTGGGGTTGCGACTTGTCCCTATGCCGGAGGAGACAAGGTCGAAGTTAAAGGAGTTCATTGATCTGGCAAACAGTATGCTCCGCAATCCGATCGACGCTAGCCCAGTGCCGGCGCTGGATGTGATGGAGTTTTTGAATAGCCTGGGAAACCGCAAGTGGGTTGACCTGCTGCGGGAGAAGGCAGGCACAGGAGCCATGGGCCATTGGAGCCGGCTGAATGCCGTGTTAAGGGAGTGGAGTGGCCTCGATCTGGTGGTCTACCAGCACGGCTTCGACATAAGCCCAATGCCAGTGGGCGAGTGGGACATTGCCTTCGTGGTGGGTCCAATGGTTTTGGCTGCTAAAGCATGTGAATTGCCCAGCGTTGTTGTTCTCCACTCCATGGGAAATGATGATACCTGGCGGGCTTCGGCTGAATTGCGGGCACTCTGCGTAGAGTTTGGCCTCCCTCTATTCCTCTCCATGAGGGGGGCGGCTGTGGCAATCCGGAAGTTGATCGATTACTACCAGGCCTATCCAGATAGGCTTCCCAGCATCAGTGGTGGTTTTCCGCCCGCACCCTGCGGATAGCCATCTTGTTCTGGCTTTCACAATCAGGCACGCTGCTGGATTATCTTGCTGAGTGGATGGTGTGGCACAGCTTCGCCTTCAGATATGCTTCTCGGCGAACTCACCGGCTATGGGAAGTTTGTATCTCTCGCCCTGATAGGCCTTGACCATGAGCACGATCCAGAGGACAACCGCCAGGATACATGCGATCACGTAGAGGGCTGCAAACAGGGCGCCAACAAGCCACAGCTCACGAAGAACGGAAAGCACAACCATCACGGCTGTGATTGCTCCAAATGTGACTATGGACTGCATGGCATGGAAACGGATGAAATGGTTCTCCTTCTCCAAGAGTATGAATATGAGTCCGGTTACCCAACCCAGTACGTAGCAGAGCAGTCCAGCGATGTTTGGCTCCAGGCCGGTGCTGGTCCCGGTGGGCTTAGGGGCATCTGGAGCGAGAACTGAGCCACACTTCTGGCAGAATTTGCTGATTTCATCGTTTTCGGCCCCACACTTTGGACAGAACATTTTTGCCTCCTTAGTACCCCGGCGTGGCTGGGAGATAAGCTCTTCAGTTCCGAGGTGAAATAGACATGGCATGGTCAGCAGAGAGCCTGCCGATGGGCTACTTCTTGTAGGGATGCCTCCATTCCAGCTCTCCTGCATAGGCTGTGGCGAAAGCACCGACCGTGGCAATGTACACGCCCTCACGGATGGTGCCATCGTTGTCCTCTATATAGTACATGGTCTGGAAAATCAGCGCCAGTGCCAGGGCACTCAACAGAATCATGACTAGGCCCCATGCCCCGGGAGTGCCGCTCCGGGATAACACCAGCTGTCAAGACTCTTTAGAAATGACCTCCTTCTTGACTCAGTAGCGGCCCGAAAACGTTAATGGCTGGGCAATGCATAGCTTCCCGTGTTCCCTTGGTCACCGCCGGGCTCTTGCAGGCTGGCAAGCTTCGCTGGATATGCCTTGTTGAATTCTATCAGCTTCCGGATAGCTTGAGCCGCCCCTCTTAGTGTGAGGAAAAAGGGGATTCTTTCTTTCAGACACAATTCCTGTATCGTCAATGATACCTGCCATGAAGCATTGGTGGCCATGGAGTGGAAAACCACGGCCATAGGCAGTTTGCATTCCATGACAGCAGCTAATGTTGGCTCCACAGTAGTTGCAACCCAATCACCCGCGGGAATGGGCGGCGTGTCGAAGGCAAAGTGAAATATTACCAGATCCAATCCTTGCCAGTCCTCGATTGCCTCCAGGAAATCACCCCATCCTCTATCTCCCAGTGCCGCCGCCGCAACGGGGGATTCTTCCCCGGCAGGTGCGGGTTGTTCAACAAGAGAACGGTTCAGCAGTACTCCAACAAGGGGGAAAGCATCGATGGGGTTACAGAGCATACCGCCAGCCAGTGGGATGATCTCTTTCATTCTGTTTTCTGTCCCTGCTGGTATAGAGGGCAGTTTCAATCCAGCACGCTCCAGCTCATCTGTGGCGAGAACGCTGGCGCCGCCGCCGATACCCACGGCGCACGCATTCAATCCCTGTGGCGGTTTCATACGCAGCAGTGCCACCAGTACATCTGCCATTTCCTCCACGCTGTAGACTCTGATGGCCCCGGTTTGCCTTAGAAGACCCTCCCAGACACTGTCGGTCCCGGCGAGGGATCCGGTGTGGGAGGCAGTAGCCCTGCCCCCGCCCTCGGTATAACCGCCTTTGAATACTACAACAGGCTTCTTCGAAGCTGCCTTGGTGAGCGTTCTGACCAGGCGTCGACCGTCAGTGGTGCCTTCAATGTACGCGGCGATAACCCTGGTATTGGGGTCATCGGCCAGGTATTCCAGGAGGTCACACTCGTTGATATCGCAGGCGTTGCCATAGCTGATAGCTTTGCTGAAACGAAGTCCCCGCACAAGAGCGCTGCGGATGATGTATGCGGTATTGCCACCACTCTGGCAGAGAATCCCGAGAGGGCCACTCTCTCTGGGGAAGTCCATGGAGAAGTTTATCCCTGAATCGGGACAATAGATTCCCATGCAATTGGGCCCAATGATGGGTATGCCGCTGCTGCGGGCGATCTCCAGCAACCTCTTCTGCAGATCAATACCTTGCGGCTCTCCTGTCTCAGCAAATCCGGCAGTATAGAGTTGCATCACCTTGACACCGGCGTCGCGACAGTCCTCCATCAACTTTGGGGTGTGTCGGGCAGGAATGCAGGAGATGACGTAATCCACAGGGCCAGGGACATCTTTCAAACTGGCGTACACGGGAAGCCTTCCGATGTGTCCTCCTTTGGGGTTTATGGGGTAGATTGGCCCCTTGAATCCCATTTTCAGAGGCGAATCGAGGTAGACCTGATTGAGCCATGTCCCATATGGGTCTGGGGAAAGACCGGCCACTGCTATCGATCGAGGGTGAAAGATGTACTCCAGACCTGGCTGGTTCATCATGATCATTTCAGAAGTGGATAGGCTATGTTTGATTTACCCTGGCTCGGGCACAGAGCAAATCAATGTCGATCTCATTATGATATGTGCCGATATCTGCCAGTGAATGGGCATCGCTGTTGGTCAGCAGTACAAGGTCGTGCTTCTTGGCCAACTCCATTATCATCGTGTCATCCATCTCATCATCGTGTGCAGGGTTTCTGAATTCGATACCGTGAATAGTGCTATCTATATAAGAACCAAGGTTTCTGATACACGGGTGGCCGGGGTGGGCGATGAACCTGAAGGTGACATCGCCGGGAAGGTACAACTCCACTAGGTGAAACAGCGCCTTGTCAATCTTCAGGAATACCTTATCGATCTCCTTGCCGGGGATGATCAGGATCTCATCATTGAAATAGCGATGGACTATTTCCTTCACTTCATAAGCGTAGGTATCGGTGTAATGCTCTGTGATGGCGATGCCGTCCAATCCCTGAGCTTTGACTGCGGAGACGATCTGCCTCACGATGTCTGGGGTCGGATGCGGACAGGCTGTTGCCTCGCGACAATGGGTATGCAGATCCAGCTTCAAATGCTATACCTTACTCACTCTAGCATTGACCAAATAGATCACCTATCTTGTTCACAGCGCGATGTAATTGGGAGATCTGTTATTGGCCAGAGCGGCCATACAGGAAAGCCTTGGCTCTGGGATTGTGTTGGATGTGCCGACCTACCAGATCTCTACCCGGGCGCCCGGGTATTTCTTCAGTAAAGACTGTGTGAGATTATTGCGGATCTCCTTGTCTTGGATGGTTTCCACTTCTGAAACTATTGGGGCGGTTCCCCCACCTCGCAATTGCCTTTTCACCAGAAATCCAGGGACCTGAATATAGCTCCAACTGGCTACGCCGCAGCAGGAGGCCTCAATGCACGCATCTCCTACAATGTAGAGTACCTCCCGGCCGTCATATGGTATGGTATGTTCCTCACGTGGTATGTAATAGCCGGATATTGAGCTCACTTCCTGGTTCAATTCGGGATGAGTGAATTCTGTTGTCATCTCTCTTCCTCCGGTTAACAGCCGTGAGATTATTATAACATACCCTATAGGCTGTAGCGGTTTTCCTCCCCGTTGGCTGGCGCATCTGACTATGGACATGGACAGTTTTCTATCTTCGGAAGGGCTGCTATGCCAGCTAACTTAAGTTGCTGTGAACTGTGGCAAAATGGATAATGCCAGCGGGTGACAGAATCCGAGAGATGCTATAGAATAGGTTGGCTACCAGAACCCCATAGTTGCTGTGTGCTCATGATGAAAATGAAAGGAGGTGTTACTATGGCAGAGCAACAGGAAGGGGCATTGACTGGGTATCGTGTACTTGATCTGGCTGACAAGAAGGGTGGGTATTGTACCAAGCTGCTGGCAGATCTTGGAGCTGATGTGATCAAAGTCGAGAGCCCGGAAGGTGACCCCAGCCGGAGGATACCACCTTTCGCAGGTGATGTCCCTCATATGGAGAAAAGCCTGCATTTTCTCTATCGGCATGCCAACAAGCGGGGAATTACCTTGAATATCGAGGACCCTGCTGGCAAGACGATTTTCAAGAAACTGGTTAAGAAAGCAGATGTACTGGTGGAGACATATCCACCAGGATATATGGCAAGCCTGGGACTGGACTATGAGGCACTGAAGAAGATAAACCCGGGCCTCATAATGGCAAGCATTACCGAGTTCGGTCAGACCGGCCCGTATAAGGACTGGAAGGGTTCTGCAATAGTTGACTATGCTATGAGCAACACGATGATCACCAGCGGCTTCCAGGATGGGGCACCGATCAACCTGCCTGGCCTGGCATCGTATGATGCTGCTTCTCTGATAGCTGCCATACAAGTGGTTTTATCACTCTATCTTCGCGGAAGCAAAGGACATGGTCAATACATTGATGTCTCTGTGCATGAATGCTCACGCATTGGCCTCTATCCCTGGATGCTGCCTATGTACTCGTATAACATCAACCCCGGCAGCCCGCCGCCACCCCCCGAGGGGCGCCTCGGCGCTGCAATATACCCCGTCTACCCCTGCAAGGACGGAATGATCCGGATTGTTGCCCTTACGCCGAGACAGTGGGATGCCCTGGTTAAAGTGCTTGATGAGCCTGAGGTATTAAAACTGCCTCAATGGCGCGAGTTTTACTATCGCATTGGGAATGCTGCCGATCTGTATGCTCTCATGATAGAGTTCACCATGAAATATACCATGCTCGAGCTGTTTGAGAGGGGGCATAATGAGGGTGTTCCTGTTGTGCCGATCTATGATGTAGGCGGGTTTGTCAACAGCCCTCAGACAAAGGCGAGGAAGTTCTTTGTTGACATGGATCATCCTGTGGTGGGCAAGTTCAAGTACCCCGCCCCCCCCTATAAATGGACTGGTACATTCTGTGGCATGAGGCGTCCGGCCCCATGCCTGGGCCAGCATAACGAGGAGATCTATTACGGTGAGCTGGGTTTTTCCAAATATGATCTGGTCGCCCTCAGGCGTGCCGGGGTCGCGTAGGAAGGAGGTCAAGAAAATGCCAAACACTCCTCTGGAAGGAATACGGGTTCTGAGTTTTAGCCAAGGTGCTGTAATACCTGATTTCGGCAAGATTCTCGGTGAGTTCGGAGCCGATGTCATCAAGATAGAGTCCAAAGAAGGCATGGATTTCATGAGGACTATTGGAGCGGATCCGAACAACATCGCTGGTTTCAATGAGTCGAACCGCAGTACGCGGAGTTTTGGGGTAAACCTGAAGAAGGAGGAGGGGAGGGAGATTGTCAGAAAGCTGATCAAGATGACTGACATCATAGGGGAAAACTTCCGCGGCGATGTTATGAAGAGCCATGACCTGGATTACGAGAATGTACGCCGGATCAAACCCGATATCATCTACGTTAGCAGTCAGGGTTTTGGTCGTGGCGGACCATATGCCGATTACCAGGCTTATGGGCCTATGCTGGCGGCTGCCTCTGGTCTGCTGGCGCTCTGGGCTCATCCTACTGACCCCTACCCTGTAGGAGCCAATGTGCCGCTTCCCGACCATATGGCAAGCAAGCAGGCGGTGGTGGCGGCACTAGCTGCCCTCGACTACAGACGACGCACGGGGAAGGGGCAATTCATTGACATGTCTCAGGTAGAGATGGCAGCCGGCCTGATTGGGGAGGCTTGCCTAGACTATACCATAAACGGACGGGTTCAGAAGCCGGTGGGGAACCGCAGTCCTTATGCTGCGCCCTACGGCTGCTATCGTTGCAAGGGCAATGATGAGTGGTGTGCCGTCAGTGTGTTTACCAGTGACGAATGGGAGAAATTCTGTAAGGCGATCGGCAACCCATCCTGGACGAAGGATCACAAATTCGCTGACGTTGTCAGCCGATTGAGGAACGTTGATGAGCTGGATAAGCTGATTGGAGAATGGACTATTCAACATGGCCCTCGTGAAGTGATGAATGTTCTGCAATCTGCAGGAGTGGCAGCCGGTGTGTGCCAGCGGCCTGCCGACATTCTGGATGATCTGCAGCTTAAGTGGCTGAATGCCTTCGTAGAGATTGATCATCCCGTGTCAGGCAAGAGGATGTATCCGGCCATACCCTTCAGGATGTCAGAGGTGAAGCTGCCTCCGAGCAGGCCGGCACCGCTTCTTGGCCAGCACACTGCAGAGATTTGCCGTGAGCTGCTGAAAATGTCAGACGGCGAGATAGAGCAGCTAAAAGGGCAGGGCGCACTGGAGATTGCGGCCAAAGCCAAGTGAGATTCAAGGCCGTGACGCGTATCTGAGGAGCAGGACTTCAGCTCTCAAGGATGGAGGGTTGATAAGGGATAAGACTCAGGTGAAGTAAGGACAATCTGCCCTCACCATTCTGCCGGTGAAATAAAATGCGGTGCCAGCGATTAACATTGTTGCTGACACCGCTACTTTTATGTAAGTTATCTTCGGAAAATGTGCTCATGTGGCAACATCGGCCGTATTAGTATGACCAGAATCACGCCTTGTCAATGACTGGGAAGCAATTCTGGAGAGGCAAGTCCTATATGTGGACACACAGTGGGCAGATCTAATTCAGTAATCAGCTCGTACCCCTTTTGTTGCCCTTCCTGGCTTCAATACTGCGCAGTGAATCATCATCGAATCCAAAATGATGGGCTATCTCGTGGCGGACTACTCTTTGTACCTCTTCTGCGATCTCCTTCGTGGAACGGCATCTGGACTCAATTGGCTTTTGGAAAATGATGATCTTGTCCGGGAGCGCCATGCTATATGCCCTGGTGCGTTCGGTATGGGGGATCCCTTCGTAGAGACCCAATAGAGTCATGCCGGGGCCCAAATTGGCTAGTTGCCTGCGGGTAGGAGAGTCTTGTACTACCACATCGATGTTCTCCAGTTGACTCAGGAACTCCCCCGGCAGGTCGCCAACCGCCCTGGCTACCAGATCTTCAAACTCTGCTCTTTCCAACTAAGTTGTCTCTCCCATGGCCCAGCTGCTCTGTTGTGACACTACCCGGTTCGCTTCCTCCATCATGTTCCTTCAGCCTGGTCTAACCGGGCGGACTCTGATGACATTATAGCATTGTGTGCTTATCTTGAATGCAGAGTCTGCTGCTTAGTTGCAAGAATAGGCCTCATCCCCTTTGTGAGGAGGAGACCCTTCGGCTTCGCTCAGGGTAATAGCATGTAATTGGCTGGTGGCTGTCGGGTACCCTGACCCGACAGCCAGTTGTTTTGCACGAGCCGCAGGCCAGGTCGGGACTTGACACCCACATGGGGTCAGGGCACTCGTGGTTGATGGTCACGAAGGTATGGTAGATCAAGACAAAACTGCTGGCTGTTCTAGGACGAGGCTAAGGCTGGTTTCGGACAGAGCTAAAGCTCTGTCCCTACAACTACACCTACACCCAACCCTACAACTACAACAAAGCCTATAACCGAGATTTGACTTAACACCGAATCAACCGTTGATCCGGGGGGAGTGCCTGGGGCAGGTCTGAAGACCTGCGCTACATTTGTGATGCCGACAGGCCGTGGGCGCCACCTGGATTCCCGTTTGCACGGGAATCACATGGTGTGGGGCGGTTCGTCCTTCCGCAGAAGGATGGCTCGTAGCTGATAGCTGATGGCTGATTGTTCATGGCTCACAGCCTTGGTTGGCAAGGGGGCCAGATTATACGGGTATGTGACCAGGGGTTATGTTATTGACACAGGGACGATGGAAAACTACCGCAGGGCTGAGCGAGATGCGCTGGGAGGCAGGTTTGTTCCAAAGAGGGCGGTCTCCACGAGGTAACAGATAATATGCCCGGCAACGATGTGGGCTTCCTGGACCCGCGGTGTGTCAGTTGAGGGAATCGAGAGGACGTATTCGGCAATTTCCTTGAGCTTACCTCCCTGGCCGGTAAGAGCTACAGTGACAGCACCATTTTTCTTTGCTTCCTCTATTGCCTTGATGACATTGGGGGAGTTGCCACTGGTGCTAATGCCGATGACTACGTCACCTTTGTTCAGCAGCCCCCGGAGTTGTCTGGCGAAGACCTCGTCATAGCCAAAGTCGTTGGCAATGGCAGTCAGGGAAGAGGTGTTGGTGGTGAGTGCGATGGCTGGTAAGGGATCCCGATAGAGGGTGAATTTGCCAGCCAGCTCACAGGCGATGTGCTCGGCATCAGCAGCGCTGCCACCATTCCCGAAAAGAAGCACTTTGTTGCCGCGGCGGAAGGCCTCAACCATTTGGGTGGCTATCTTAATGATGGTGCCTGCCCGGGTGATCAGGTCTTTCTGCAGAACAACGCTGTCCTCGATTTGCTTTATTACTACATCCGTCTTGTTTTCCATGGTTTTCAGTCCTCGCTGACCTCCCAGCTTTGCATGCCACGGAGGTCGAAAGCAAAGCCAACGATCTTGCCGCCAGCTTGCTCCAGCTTCTCAGCCACAACGTGCCACTTGTCAAATTCGCAGAGGAAAAGTAGGTAACCACCACCTCCTGCTCCCAGCAACTTACCACCTATAGCCCCACTTTGTCTGGCCAATTCGTAAAGCTTGTCGATGCGATCATCTGTTATCTTTCCAGAGAACTGCTTCTTGCAGCACCAGGCATCGTGCAATAGAAGCCCAAATTCGTTGATTCTTCCCAGGAGAAGGGAATTCTTCATGCGATAGGCCAGTTCCTTCGTTTCCTGTAGGGCTTGAACCACCTTCTCCTTCTTCTCAATGTAAGCAGTTACCTGGTCATGGAGAATACCAGCAGAGACTCTAGTCCCTCCGGTGTAACAAATCATCAACCGATACTGAAGCTCATTGATGGTATCCCAGTCTATCCGCAGCGGATTGACTATGGTTGTCTTGCCGAGAAACTCGATAAAGTTAAATCCGCCGAATGTAGCTGCATACTGATCCTGTCTTCCTCCTTTAATGCCGGCTTCATCCCGTTCGATGCGGTAAGCCATCTCGGCAATATCATAATCTGTGAGGGGCAGTTTGAGCCACTGTGTGAAAGCACCGACAATGGCCACTACCAGCGCCGAAGAGGTTCCCAGGCCTGAGCCCGGTGGCGAATCGCTGTGCAGGAAAAGGTCGAAACCAGTCTTCACGTCCATGGTACGGATAGCCGCTTTAACTAAATCCAGCTTGCCGTCGTACTTCAATTCACCGTTGATCTGGTATCTGGCAACGAGGTCGTAGTCCAGGGATTTGACGTTGATGGAGTCATCATCACGCCCCACCAGTGTGCAATAGGCATATTTATCAATGGTGGTACTGAGGACTGCGCCCCCCTTTTCTTCCGGATAAGGGGGAACGTCGGTGCCACCGCCGCCGAAGCTAATCCTCAAAGGTGCCCTGCTTCTAATGATCATGATGGCGGTCCCTTATTTGCCTCTCACTCATTGAATGGGCCTCGATTTTGCGTCCTCTACCACCCATTCTACTGCCTCGTACAGGCTGCCAGCAATATGATCGGGTAATTGATGCTGTTGCTTGTTTTCTGTCTGGCTTGGATCTGTAGTCAACCAGACTGTCCGACAACCGGCGGCATTACCTGCCTCCACGTCCTTGGCATCATCGCCGATCATGTATGACATCTCTAAGGCTATGCCCATATCCTTTGCCGCTTGCAGGAGAAGTGCAGGCTTTGGCTTGCGGCAATCACATCCATCATCGGGATGGTGGGGGCAAAAATAGATAGCGTCCACAAAGGCATGATGTTTGTGCAATTCCTGCTTCATCTTTTGGTGAATGAGGGACAATGTCTCCTCTGTGAAGTAACCCCGAGCTATTCCTGATTGATTGGTGATCACCACAGTCTTGAAACCATGTTGATTCACCATTCGAATTCCCTGCGGTGCATGGGGCAGAATCTCAAAGTCTTCCACACGGCGGCAATAGGGGACATCTTTGGCGATGGTGCCATCCCTGTCAAGGAATACGGCTCTGTCCAATGCCATAGTCCCTTTCAGCCATCTGCTCTAAGGCATGAGGTCATCACGTGACCCAGCATGAGGTGTACATCCTCGACCTGCTCCATGGAGTTGTCAGGCACGATAACGCAGAGGTCAACGAGGTCCTTCATTTTCCCTCCGTCGAAGCCGGTGAGCCCAATAGTGATAGCGCCAACGGACTTTGCCAGCTTCAGTGCCTTGAGCACATTGGGTGACCTGCCGCTTCCACTAATGCCAATGACCACATCCCCTGGCTCAACCTGGGTTTGCAGTTGTTGAGAGAAGATATCCTCGTACGAGGTATCATTGGCCCAGGCAGAGATAAGAGGCACGTTGTCAGTCAGGGCGATGGCTCGCAGGCGGGGTTTATCTGGAGCGATAGTTCCCTTAGTTAGATCAACAGCGAGGTGAGAAGCAGTGGCAGCGCTGCCTCCATTACCGAAAAGGAAAACCTGTTTCTTCTGAGCGCGTGCACTCCTCAAAACCTGAACCATCTGTTCTATGGTCTCTAGAGGCAACTTGGTCAAAGTAGCGCGCATTTCGTCCAGATAAGCTTTTATGATTTGGCTGCTTCTAGTCATTGGAACCACCTCGCTTGTCATTTTGCTCTCCCTATAACCCCCCATTTGCCTCATGACCTTCGCGGCTTGAATGGAACTGTCCAATAGCCAGACACAAGAATACTTTTGGGAGTTCACTTTGTCAATTTTTATTGAGAGTCCTTCACAAAGCGAAGGATTCTCAGAAGGACGACGCGGCAATCCCTACATCGGTATTCGCGTAGCAATGACATTCGCCATATGACGGCAATCGTTTCTGGATTCCCTTTTGCACGGGAATGACAGATGAGCGAAGTTGTCATTGCGAGTCCTTCGCTCTGGGAAGTCCTTCCGCAGAAGGACGACGAAGCAATCCCGGGGTGGTGTGATGCGGCCAGGCGAATGTAGGGATTGCCGCGCCTTCTCCTAGCCCGGATTGGAGAATGGCTCGCAATGACATGATGCGGCGTGCATGGTCACTCCAGCCTGTAGGGACTCTGTCCGAAGTCCGAAACCGGAGATTAGTGGACAGACCTTTAGGTCTGTCCCTACTGGAGGGAGACCCTTCGGCTTCGCTCAGGGTGACATATTGCATAAAAGTCGGGGGGACAAACCGCACAAAAGTCAGGGTGACATATTGCCCACTGCGTCGGGTCATCCTTCTGCGGAAGGACGACAGCCACCAGGGTGTATTTGGAGCTCATAGTGCATAGTTCATAGCTCATGGGCATAGAGGGCAGCTCATGAATCAGAGAGATTGCATGGGGTACAACAAAGGCAGCCACTACTTGTAGATATCAAGATGCCATGGAAAGAGCTACTACAAGCGGCGGAAGGACGATTACCAAGAAGACAGGAATAAGACAGGCAGCAGCGGCCCTGGCAGGTGAGAGGCTGTAATTATGGCGCACGGCGATTATGCACAGTGTCAAAATCCAGAGAGAGAGAATGAAGCAACAAGTGAAGTAGACAGTCTGTCCAGTGGCTGAGCTAAGGAAGGCGCGCAGGAGAGCCAGTGGCCCAACGAACACTGCAGGAAAGGAAGCAAAGCCTACTCCACATAGTATTCCCAGGTAGCTGCCCTTGCCCCGGAAGAGGAGGGCGAGCATGTGGAAAAGCCCGGCCATCACGATCAGGACTGCCAGAAACATAAGGACCCAGATAGATACCACGGGGGCAAGCTGCAGGGTGCCTCTCCCTGACCCAAGTATGACCTCGACGAGTTGAGGAGGATTGGGGAGTAAATCAAAAGCAAATATTAGAGAAACGGATGTGGCTATGAGCAGTGCCCAATGCCAGGGTTTCTTCCTGGTCACGGTGGAAAATGCCTTTGATGGTGATACCAGAACCTGATAGAGAATGTCCAGTATTAGCGGTTGCATTAGTTGCTACCCACGATAACAAGCTTAAGCGGCGCAGAAAAATGCTTTGTTGTGGCCAATCTGTCGCCGGACGGGAGTGATCTGCGCTGCGCTTGCCTCTGGCGTCTCATTATGGGTTATATAATCTTCAAAGGCAAATGATGTGTAATGATGTGTGTTGAGCTATCCGTGTCAACTCATTTGACAGGCAGAAGAACCAGTGATAGAGTAAGTAATTAGCAGTCTCGGTAGGAGACTGCTAATTTGCAGGGGAAAGATGGATCGTTTGTTAGAAAGAAGGGCAACTATTCTCAGTATCGTTGTAGGGGAGTACATAGACTCTGGTACTCCGGTAGCTTCTGAGAGTATGGCACGGTGCTATTCTTTGAAGGTTAGTCCGGCGACCATACGCAACGACATGGCTTCTCTTGAAGAGGAAGGGTACATTCGCCGTCCCCATACGTCTGCCGGGGCTATACCTTCTGACAGGGGTTATCGTTACTACGTTGAATGCCTGATGAAGGAAGCGGAGATCAGCCGGAAGGATAGACGGGGTATACAAGAGTTCTTCTATCAGGCGGAGCAGGAACCCGACGAGTGGGCGCGATTGGCGGTATCAGTGCTTACCCAGAGGCTGAGGAGCATTGCTCTGGCCACCCCACCGCGGGCTTCAGGCTGCCACTTCAGACGTTTGGATCTCATAGCCCTTCAAGATTTGCTTATCATGCTGGTGCTGGTTCTACAGGAGGGGGGGATCAAACAGCGGCTCATTGCGGTGGAGAAAGTTATCTCTCAGGATGAACTCACTGCTGTGGCTAATAAGATGAATGAGGTTTATCAGGGACTGGATTATGCTGAGATCCGCGCCGAGGCGACTGATTTGTACCTGTCTCTGCTTGAGGAATCGATTACCGGGGTGATAGTGCACATGATGGAGGCAGAAAACAAAAGGCGACATGGGCAATTCTATATTGATGGATGGCGTTACCTGTTAGGTCAAGGGGAAATCACCAGGAGCAGGAGGCTGCTCGATCTGGTCGAGGCCCTGGAGGAGAGGAGCATCCTCAGCACCCTTATTGGTAATCTGGATCATGGGTCAGGAATCAAGATTATCATAGGCAATGAGAACGAAAACGAGGCTTTACGGGAGTGCAGTGTAATTTTGAGCAACTATGGGGCTTGTGGCAGGACGGGAACTATCGGGATCATCGGCCCCACGCGCATGTCCTACAGTCGAGCGATTCCTATGATAAACTATCTGTCTAATCTTATGAGTGATTTGCTAGTTGAGGTATACTCTTGAACCAAGAGGCTTACATGGAAGAGAATAGGCAGGAAGAAATCGTAGAGGTGGCAGCTGAGGGTAAAGAAGAGCTGAACAAGGCTCTGGAGGAAGAAAAGGCCAAGGCAGAAAAGTATCTGGGCAACTGGCAAAGAGCAGAAGCTGATTTCGATAATTACCGGAAACGGGTTGAGCAGGAGAAGAGTGACCTCGTCAGATTTGCCAATACATCGCTTATTCTTAACCTGTTGCCGGTGCTCGACGATATGGAACGTGCCTTCAGGTCGCTTCCCGACAAGCTGGCGCAGATGACGTGGACGGACGGCATTCGGCTTATTCATCGTAAGCTCCAGGCCACTTTGGAAGCGCAGGGAGTCTCTGAGATCAAGGCAGTAGTGGAGCCCTTCGATCCCGCTGTTCATGAGGCAGTGGCTCAGGGTGTAGGGGAGGAAGGGAAGATAGTTGAGGAGTTACAGAAAGGATACAAATTGCACGGTCGAGTAATTCGGCCCGCCTATGTGGTCGTTGGCAATGGTACACAGCAAAAAGAAAATGAGACGGACCAGCCTAATGGTTCCGGAGATTGAGGAGGACAAATATGGGTAGAGCAGTAGGGATAGACCTGGGAACGACGTTTAGTGAGATAGCGACGATGGAGGGAGGTCAGCCAAAGATCATTCCTTCCGTGGAGGGCAGCACCCTGTTCCCCTCAGTGGTAGCGATGGGAAACACGGGTGAACGCCTTGTGGGGCAACTGGCAAGGCGTCAGGCGATCGTCAACCCTGAGAATACTATCTACAGCATAAAGAGATTCATGGGTCGGAAATGGGGGGAGCCAGCGGGGCGAGAATTACCGGTGGAAGAGGATGCCCGGCGCAAGACATACAAGGTGACGAAGGGGCCAAACAACGAGGTTCGGGTGGTCATGGGAGGGAAGGAGTACAGGCCGGAGGAGATCTCGGCCGTGATTCTGCAGAAGCTTAAGGCTGATGCCGAGACATATCTTGGTGAGAAGGTAACTGATGCCGTAATCACTGTCCCGGCCTACTTCAACGATGCTCAGCGGCAGGCGACCAAAGACGCAGGGGCCATTGCCGGACTCAACGTGTTGCGAATAATCAACGAGCCGACGGCTGCTGCCTTGGCCTATGGACTGGATAAGAAGAAGGAACAGACTATCGCCGTATACGACCTTGGAGGCGGGACTTTTGACGTATCCATACTCGAGCTAGGTGAAGGGACATTCCAGGTGAAATCCACCGCCGGGGATACTCACCTGGGTGGTGATGATTTCGACCAGAGAATCATGGATTGGATTTGTGATGAATTCAAACGAGGGCAGGGGATAGATCTGCGCCAGGACCGGATTGCGCTGCAGCGAATCAGGGAAGCGGCTGAGAAGGCCAAGATAGAACTATCCACCATGCAGCAAACAGAGATAAGCCTCCCTTACGTCACTGCAGACGCAAGCGGTCCTAAACACCTCAGCATGAGTCTGACGAGAGCAAAGCTGGAACAACTGGTAATGGATTTGGCAGAAAAAACGTTAGAGCCCTGCCGGCAGGCACTAGCGGATTCTGGCAAGACAGCAGCACAGATTGATGAGGTGATACTGGTTGGTGGGCAAACGAGGATGCCGCTTGTTCAACAAAAAGTAAAGGGGTTGTTTGGTAAGGAACCTCATAAAGGGGTGAATGCAGATGAGGTGGTGGCTAGCGGAGCGGCCATTCAGTCCGGCGTACTCAAGGGTGAAGTGAGAGAGGTACTCCTTCTGGATGTTACGCCGCTGACCCTGGGTATCGAGACTCTGGGTGGCGTGGCCACACCCCTGATCCCGCGCAATACCACTATTCCCAGCAGCAAGAGCCAGGTCTTTTCCACTGCTGCTGACAACCAGCCCAGTGTAGAGGTCCATGTCATACAGGGCGAGCGCCCCATGGCGACTGACAATAAGACGCTGGGGAGGTTCATGCTCGATGGTATTCTTCCTGCACCGCGCGGCATGCCGCAGGTCGAAGTCACCTTTGACATTGATGCCAATGGCATCCTCAAGGTAAGTGCCAAAGATAAAGGTACCGGCAGAGAGCAGAAAATCACTATTACTGCCTCCAGCGGCCTCAACAAGGATGAAGTAGAGCGGATGAAGAAAGAGGCAGAGGTGCATGCTGCAGATGATCAGAAGAGGAAGGATGAGGTCGAAGCCCGCAACACTGCTGATACGTTGGTCTACACTGCTGAGAAGACGATGCGGGAGCATGGAGACAAGGTGCCGGCCGACGTGAAGCAGCAAGTCGAAGGCAAGATCGCCGCTGTCCGCTCAGCGATGCAGGGTCAGGACATAAGCTATCTTCGCCGCACCGTTCAGGAGCTTTCTGAGGTTCTGCAGCGGGTCGGCGCCAGTGTTTATCAGCAACCAGGAGCGCCGCCGCCAGGTGGTGAGGCCCCACCTCCACCAGGAGGCCAGGGTCCCGCCGGGGGCAAACCTGACGAGGGCAGTGTCGATGGTGAGTTCCGAGAGGTATAATATCCCACATCAGCCCTGATTTTTGGCTCCTTACGAACTTGCAGTCAGGGAACTGAAAGTCGTATCCTGTTGATGTTGTTCGGGGTGTAGCGCAGTCTGGTAGCGCACCTGAATGGGGTTCAGGTGGTCGTGCGTTCGAATCGCACCACCCCGACCATCTTCTGAGCGTCAGTTGGCACTATTTTGGCACCATTTGTTCTGGAACCTCCCTTTTCCAGGAAGTCGTCAAACCTCTGGGCTGCCTCTTTTTGCTGTGTTGGCAAAACATGGACATAGGTATCGAGTGTCGTCCTGACCGAGCTGTGACCTAGGAGCCTGGGTCACGAGTATTTGCCCAAAGCTAGGCTGGGCGCAAGCCAACGGTTGTTTTGTGTCTAACTTATCCGCGTTGTCCGAGTGGTGACCCACCCTCCTAGATTGCTGGCCTGGCCTCTCTATCACATAATGCCGGCACTCCAAGGCTTGTGCCGTATGAAGGCCCCCTTTGTATCCAAGCTGAGGTTGGCTGACTCTACCACATATCCAACCAGTGAGGTAGCATAGCCAATTTGACTTTGCCATAATCTTCGTGATATTGTCCCATTAGTTTTTCCACACGGTACACAATTCGGTCAGCCTTCTGTATATGATGCCCGAGCGGGGCAGGTCGGAATCGAATCGATAGGAGGTCTAGGCAATGGGAGGAGTCTTCTGGATCATCTACATCGCAGTGATCGTCTTCATGATAGCGTGTATGTGGACCGTCTTCGGGAAAGCCGGGAAACCCGGTTGGGGTTGCATCGTTCCGATATACAACATCATGCTTCTATGTGACATTGCCGGAAAATCACGCTGGTGGACATTGCTATGTTGCATTCCATTAGTCAACATTGTCGCCATCATAATTCTGAGCCTTGGTGTGGCCAAGAACTTCGGTAGGAGTGATGGATTTGGAGTGGGCCTCTGGCTTCTCGCCCCTATCTTCTATGGAATATTGGCGTTCGGGTCTTCTCAGTATTCTCGACTCCCTGGGAAACAGGTGTAGGTCACCACAGACTATAGACCGTGGATTAGGGCAAAAGACATAAGGCCTGTAGTCATTGAATCCGCTTGGCCCCGTGTCCACACTTAGGGGATTCGGCTTGGCCCGCGTTAAATTCCACCATCGCATTCCACCATCGCCTTGTAGAACTTCAAGCTGTCATCTGTATCCAAGCTGAGGTTGACAGCCACTGTTGGCTGGGTGGTATTATCCTAGTCGAGCCATTTCAACTGGTTATCATCAAGGGAGGATTCAAATGAAACGTCTTCTAGTTCTTACAGTACTCCTTCTAGGTATAGCAGTGGTTTTTGTAGGGTGTGGGGCTAAGAGCGATTCTGCTGCAGTGGAGGACACGATAAGAGGGTACATTTCTGCGTACAATTCTGGAGACTATGAGAAATGCGTGAGCTATTTCGATAACCTCAGTGAAGAGGAAAGAAGTGCCATGTTGTCTGAGCTAGAACAGAGCGGGGGATCGTCTGAGGAAATCACGATAGAGAGCATTGACAACATAACTGTCAGTGACTCAATAGCAACAGCCACTGTGAAGATGACCTGGGCAGGTGATACAGAGACGTCCGAAATAAGCCTGGTAAAGAAGGATGGGGAATGGAAACTCAGTACGGAAGATGTCGGGCCTGCCAATAACCTGCAGGCAGCCAATGCCGAGATATACAATGCCAAGACGGCAGTCGCTGCATGTATGGCCGAAGCTAATAAATGGACGCTCACGCTGCATGCTGCTTGGAATGGCACTGCAGGCAAGGTAACAGCTACGGCCGACGACTTGTCGACAATAGATGCGGCCAGCTTTCTAAACGATGCGTTCAGGGCTACTTACACGTTCGATGTGGATGGCAACCTTGTGAGCGCCACCCTCACCCCAGCTCCAGGCAATACGGCTTGGACTGGTATTAAGTGGGATCACAGTACCCTGAGTTGGGTGCAGGCCTAAATAGGAGTCACCTGAAGCCGGCAAAGAAGACCAACCAGAAGAGGAGGCAAAGATGTTCTGTCCGAAGTGTGGCAAGGAAACCCCAGAGAACCAAGCCTTTTGTTCTGGCTGTGGTGCTCCTCGTCAGGGACTTGGCACAACAAATACATCTGGCATGGGACCACTCGCACAGATCCCGCCCGAGATCAAAGGCTGGAACTGGGGAGCCTTCTTTCTGGGATGGATATGGGGGCTGGGCAACAGCGTTTGGATTGCACTAATTGAGTGGGTACCCTATGTGGGCTGGGTCATGGCGTTCGTGCTTGGAGCGAAAGGAAGCGAGTGGGCGTGGGCTGCGAAGAAATGGGACAGCGTTGAAGACTTCAAGAGAACCCAGAGAACGTGGGCACTGTGGGGGCTGGGCTGGTGGATCGCTGTGGCTGCAATACTTGTATTGATTATTGCGCTCGTTGTGCTGATATCAGACTGAACGGCAAGAGTCCCATCAACGCCTTGTAGAACTTCAGCCTATCCTCCCCTACCCCGTCAGCCCCAGATGGTCACATGGGGCGCCCCTTTGTATCCAAGGCGTGAAAACCTTGTGATTCAGCCACATCAGTCTGAGATTCTCTGGTGAAGTGCCGGTGGTAGCTTGATAGATAACTCCCTATCCTCCATGGGTGGCTGGGGCAGCACTGATGAGGGGCTGGCTGCCCTGGTCACCAAATGAGGCTGGTTATGATGGTAGAGGGGGGACGCTTGGTCAAGAGCGCGGCTCTACGGATCATGCCAGCCTCACCAATATGATACACTAGAAACCCAGTTGTGTCTCTGGCCGCTACCCCATCAGCCCCAGAT
The DNA here is from genome assembly GCA_026389585.1 of Chloroflexota bacterium. NCBI lineage: Bacteria > Bacillati > Chloroflexota > Chloroflexota bacterium. Next base: position 35,178 of record JAPLHP010000011.1, read on the forward strand.
GGTCACACGGGGCGTCTGTGAGATTCTGAGAGACTCCCAGATACCTCTCCGTGGTCTGGATGCTGGAATGCCCCAGACTCATCTGAATTTGATTGAGCCCCGCATTCCCTTTGTGCGCCAACTTGGCGAATGTCCGCCTGAGGTCGTGTGCCGCTATGCCCTTGGGAGCGTAGGTGGTGACCACATCAGCTATCGCCTGATCGGTCAGACTATCCCTCATTATCCTACCACCTTTGTTGATGGGGCGGAAGATACGGCCATTGTCTACGAGCACACCTACCTTGACCCCAGAAGCAGTCGATGTTAACATCATCTTTGGTTTGTTGAATAGGGAGGAGCATACAAGAGCGTGAATTGGAAAGAAGATTATAAACGGAAGCTGGTTTCCCCTGAAGATGCCGTTAAGGCAGTGAAGTCCGGAGACTACGTCGTCTTCGCCCAGCCGGAAACCCTGGCCCTGGGACTGGCGTTGATCAGCCGCGCCGATGAGCTGAAGGGAATAAGGATCATGGGCGGTGGCGGCAGCGACCTTCCTGTGTACGACCCTTCCTGGTATGAAGTCTATCCGGACTCCTTCCAACTGGAAACGTCCTACGTCCTGCCCCTGGTAAGGGCGCTCGTTGCCGAAAGGAAGTCGGATTTCACCGTCAGCGGGCTCTTCGGAGTACCCGATATCACCGAAAAGAAGCCCATGGACGTCTTCATGGTGCAGGTATCACCTCCGGATGAACATGGTTTCTGCAGCTTCGGCGCCTCGCTCTGGATGAAGAGGGAATGGGTAAAAATGGCCAAGGTGGTCATGGCCGAAGCGAATGAGAGGATGATCCGCACCTACGGCGATAACTTCGTCCACGTCTCTGAGATAGATTACATTGTGGAGCACACTCCCTCCGGAAAGGTCCCCGGCGGCACCGACATCCTGGGGAGGAGAACCTCCGGGCCAGGCGAGCTGGAGAAGACCATTGCCGGATACGTTGGCAGCATCATCAAGGATGGCGACTGTCTGGAGATCGGCGTGGGTGGCACTGCCGAATGGGTGGCTCAGCTCGGCGTCCTGGACAACAGGCATGATCTGGGCTGGCATTCGGAGAACACTGTCAGGGGGATCGCCACCCTGGTAATGAACGGCGTCATCAGTGGCAAACACAAGAACATTCATGCGGGAAAGGCAGTAGCCACCGCCGTCGGCGGCGGCACCAAAGAGGAAATGGATTTCATCAATGATAATCCCCTCTTTGAGGTCTATTCCTCGAACTATATTCTCAACCCGCTAGTGATTGCTTCCCACGATAATATGGTGGCCATCAACAGCGCCATTGCCCTGGACCTTACCGGCCAGATCGCGGCCGAATCCGTAGGGCCGGTGATGACCAGCGGTTCGGGAGGACAGCTTTCCTTCGCCATCGGAGCTTACCTCTCAAAGGGAGGACGCAGCGTCGTGGCTATTCCTTCGACTGCAAAGGATGGCGCCCTATCGCGCATCGTGCCTATGCTCGAACAGGGGACAGTGGTGAGTACCCCCCGCACCTTGGCTGACATCGTGATCACCGAATACGGCATCGCCCATCTCAAGGGCAAGACGCAGAGAGAGCGGGCCCTGGAGCTTATTTCTATCGCCCACCCCAATTTCCGGGCCGAGCTCAAGAAACAGGCAGAAAGGCTTTACTGGCCTTAAATGACCAGTGATCGCATTGTTGTCACCGGCATGGGGGTGGTGAGCCCCCTCGGCCTTGATGTCCCTTCACTCTGGGAAGCCCTCAAGGCCGGGAAGTCGGGCGTTGACCGCATTACCTTCTTTGATGCCGGGCCCTTTGAGACCCAGATCGCTGCCGAGGTAAAGGGATTCAATCCCACCGACCACCTGGAACACCGCGAGGCTCGCCGCATGGACCGCTACACCCAGTTTGCGGTGGTGGCCAGCCTTCAAGCGGTAGCCCAGGCCAAAATTGATCTTGCCAACAACCCCTCGGAAGCCGGAGACGTCGGCGTACTTATCGGCAGCGGCATCGGAGGGCTGACCACCCTCAGCGCCCAGATGGCTGTGCTGGCTGAGAAAGGACCTCAACGGGTGAGCCCCCTGCTGGTTCCCATGATGATCTCCGACGCTGCCTCGGGACAGGTATCCATAATGCTGGGCGCCAAAGGCCTGAATTTCTGCGCTACCTCTGCCTGCTCCAGCGGCGCCGACGCCGTCGGCGAAGCCTGCGAGGTTATCAAGCGCGGTGACGCGCGGGTGATGCTGGCCGGTGGTGCCGAAGCAGCCATCACTCCCATCGGTATTGCCGGCTTCAATTCCGCCGGCGCCCTTTCCAGGCGCAACGATGAGCCTCAGAAGGCTTCCCGCCCCTTCGACTCTGAGCGTGACGGCTTTGTCATGGGAGAAGGGGCAGCCGTGCTCGTCCTCGAAAGCCTGCCCCATGCCCTGAAGCACAACGCCAATATCCTGGCCGAGGTCGTAGCTTACGGAGCTACCTCCGATGCCTACCACATCACCAAGCCGTCAACAAAGGGAGAAGGCGGGGCCAAGGCGATGCAGGTCGCCCTGAAAAAGGCCGCGATGCAGCCCGCCGAGATCGAGTACATTAACGCGCATGGCACTTCCACTACATTGAACGACAGGTGCGAGACCATGGCCATCAAAACCGTCTTCGGCGACTACGCCTACCATGTCCCCATCAGCTCTACCAAATCCATGATGGGGCACCTCATCGGCGCAGCCGGCGCCATTGAGGCCATAATATGCGTCCTCGCTATTCAGCATGGAGTCATCCCACCCACGATTAACCTGACCCATCCCGATCCGGAGTGCGATCTTGATTACGTACCCAACACAGCCCGTCAGAAAAAGGTAAGGACAGCGCTGTCAAATTCCTTCGGCTTCGGAGGCCATAACTCCGTCCTTATCTTCAGAGAATATAGTGAAGGCAGATAGTTGAATCACCGCCGGTGGAAGATACTTCCGCCCCCTCCCGCCGCATGTCTGGCGGGAATGGGGGTGCCGCCTTTGGTGGCCCAACTCCTCTATAACCGTTCCCTCACAGAGCCCCAGCAGGCCGAAGCCTTCCTCAACATAGAAGATAGTCTTCAGGGCGACCCCTTCCTCCTCCCCGATATGGACAAGGCGGTAGCCAGGATATATCGTGCCCTGCTCTCAGGTGAGATCATTGCCGTCTACGGCGACTATGATGCCGATGGCGTCTGCGGCACCGCTACTCTCATTAAGGGACTTTCCCATCTCGGAGGGAAAGTCATCCCTTATCTCACACACCGTCTCCAGGACGGCTATGGGCTTAACCTGGACTCTCTGGAAGACCTGAGGAAACAGGGCGCTACCCTGGTGATCACCGTTGACTGCGGCATCAGCAATATCTCCGAGGTGGAACATGCCCAGAAGAGAGGCCTGGACATCATTGTCACAGACCACCACTCAATTACTCACGGCCTTCCACCGGCGTTAGCGGTGATCAATCCAAAGCGGACCGATCCCTCTTATCCCTTCTACCAGCTTGCCGGTGTTGGAGTGGCTTTCAAGCTCCTCCAGGCACTGTTCCAGGCACTGGGCAGGAAGGATCACCTCGATGAGCTGCTGGACCTGGTGGCCATCGGAACCGTGGCGGACATGGTGCCCCTCGTGGGGGAAAACCGCTATCTGGTGGAAAAGGGGCTGGATATACTGGGCCGGACCAGTTGCATCGGTCTTCAGGAGATGGCACATATCGCCGGACTGGAGTTGAGCGACCTGAACCCTGAGATCATCTCCTGGGCTATAACGCCCCGCCTCAATGCCCCGGGGAGAGTAGATCATGCCCTCATCAGCTACAGGCTGCTGGTGACCGATTCGCCCGATGAGGCCCGCTACCTGGCTGAGGAACTGGAGAGGAAGAATACCCAGCGCCAGAAGCTGACCGAAGAGTTTCTGTCCCGGGCCAGGGGGCAGCTACCCGCCGACGTTGCTGATTCCCCTCTCATCATGGTGGGAGGCAAGGACTATCCCTCGGGAATCGTGGGGCTCATAGCCGGCAGACTCTCGGATGAATTCTACCGCCCGGCATTCGTCTTCGAAATGGGGGACAATACCATAAGCGGCAGCGCCCGCAGCATCCCCGAGTTTGACGTTGTCAGCGCGCTACAGGAATGTCGCCATCTCCTGCTGCGGTTTGGCGGGCACCCCACGGCAGCAGGATTCGCCCTGCCCGCTGAGAATCTGGAATACTTCCAGCAATGCCTGCTCGATATGGCCACCCGCCAGTTATCCTCCGTAGACCTCCGGCCTTCTCTGACCGTCGAGGCTGATATACCGCTTTCCAGCATCCAGGGCAGAACCTTCAAACTTGTGGAAAGACTTGCCCCTTTTGGCCGCGGCAATCCTGTGCCTGCCTTACTCTCCCGGCGGGTAAGGGTACTGGACAGCTACACAGTAGGTGGTGGGAGCCAACACCTGAAAATGAAGGTCAGGGACGGAGAGATTACCTGGAAAGCCCTCGGCTTCGACCTGGGCCACCTCGCCGCCGAGGTGACCTCTGAAATTGATGTGGTCTACAACCTGGTGGTCGACCGCTGGAACGGAGAGGAGATGCTGGCGCTGAATATCCTGGATTTTGCCCCTGCCTGATAACGCCCGACTAAGTTCGGGTACTGGTTGATCGGTCACATCACTCTAACTGGATTCCTGCCTACGCAGGAATGACATATGGAAGGACCCACGGATTTTGGCCCCCCCGGGGGGATTGACAGGGGGGTATATAATATTCAGCGAACTGGAGAAAGAGGGTGTCGAGTATGCGGAATACACTCAGAAGACGGTTATGGCACGTATCGGGCGGATTATCTATCGCAGTGGCTGCCTGGTTTTTGCCAGAGACAGCCATGCTCATGTCTCTAGGGCTGGTGACCTTCCTTTTCCTGGGATTTGAGTTCACCAGGCTCAGGGTTCCGCTCATAAACAGGTGGTTTGTCTCGCGTTTCGGGCCGATATTGAGGGAGGAAGAGGCATCACGTGTCACTCCCTCCAGTTATGTGCTTATTTCGGCGCTGGTGGCATATCTGGCCTTCGGCAGGGAAATTGCAGTGCTTTCGGTGTGTTTCCTCGCTGTAGGTGATGTAGCGGCTGGTATTGTTGGCCGACACCTGGGCAGAACGAAACTCTTCGGCAAGGCGTTGGAAGGGGACTTGGCTTGCTTTGTCGCCTGCCTCGCAGCCGGATTTGTCCTCCACCATGCAGGTTTGGAGGTTGGACTGGTGGCCGTACTGGTAGGCTCCCTAGCTGCGACCGTTGGTCAGGCCATACGAAGCCCGGTGGATGACAATCTAACCTTGCCTCTGTTTGCCGGAATGGCCATGGCAGCTATGCCTCGCTAGCTGCGAAGTCAGTGGGAGAGGATTGCAGTGTTCCCAACATACTCTGTTCTACCATTTCTTTCACGATTCTCAAACTAGCCAACTGGTCTTCCATTGTGCCTTGATCTGTGCCGGACGCGAAGAACCCCGTGCCTTTGAGGAATCTATTGGCGAGTGAGAGACGTCTCTTGGCATGTTGCAGCCACGGCATGTAGTCAACCAGGTCTCTCGAAGGCACTTCCAAAGTAACATAGCCCTGTTTCTCAACCCCTGTGTGTTCCATGATCTGCTTGAGGTTATCTCGAAGACACTGCAGCTTGCTCTGAGGAATCTTCGACAATGGAGCATGAGCGTGTCGTATTGTGTGATCGACCTCCGGCGAATAATGGAGATGCAGGTTGACTATATCATCACCCATTTTGCCATCCCTTAGTTCATTCGACAGCCTGTCCCACTCCCCGTCCACGGTAAGGATATGGCCATAGTCCAGGGTGAGTTTGACCTCGTCCGTGAACCCCAGTGTTTCTTGCTTCCATTCATCAATTGTCTGGCAGAGCCACAGCCTGTCATTCGGACTGTTCTCGATGGTTGGAATGATCTTGCGATCGCGGCCGTACTCTTCGTACAGGCGCTTGTTGGTGACAGCGATGAATTCAATGCTCTCTCTCGACCTGGCAAGAGCCTTTTCCCTGTCCTCACCATCCCTGGCGATTCCAGCATGAAAAACGAGGACGGGATTGTCAGTCACAACCAGATTGGGGTCAGCATACATTATCCTGTATGCTACCTCAAGTTGACTTTCTATTGCCCTTTTCACTCTCGCCGATATTTCACTAAGGTTGAAGGTGTATCTGCCCAGCAGAGGACTCCTCTCGATGTGTGCATGGAACGAGGCGATAGGTTCTCCAATGAGGTCTATCATCTTGTCACTTATCTTCCATTCAAACGGATTACAGAACATGCGCGGGTCTGTCAGATGAAGTTCGATGGCATCGAAGAGATGAGGCCCGACCAGCTTGGTGTTCAGGGCAGTTTTTGCCAGGAACAGAAGAGAATCGTTGAAGCGCTTTTCGGCTCTCCTCAACAAGGTCACCGAATTGGCCAGCTTCTCGAACCCGGACCTCAACATGAGGTATGTGAAGCAGGTACCACTGAAGGTCGTTGCGTGGTGTGAAGAAATAGCATATCTCATTTCTTTTTCCATGTAAGGCAATACTAAGATTTTGCTATGGGCACACGGCCCACGGCAAACTTATTATCAATGATGAAGGGGGATGCTCACAGTATCACGGCAGGTCATTGTTGTCAACTTCCTATGTCATTCCCGCGAAAGCGTGAATCCAGTTCCCCATGAGCTACGAGCTATGAGCCATGAGCCATCCTTCTGCAGAAGGACGGCCTGCCCCTGTCTCTACCCTTCGAAAGCAAACCCTTTCTCAGAAAAGACCCCCAGGCAAGCACTGACCACATTGGGGTCATACAGGATACCGCTGTTGCATGAAATCTCTTCGAGTGCCTTGTCTATACCCAGTGGGGGACGGTAGGGCCGATGGGAGGTCATGGCCTCAACAACATCCGCCACGCCCAGTATTCGGGCCTCTATGAGGAGCTTGTCTTCCCGGATGCCCGAAGGATAGCCGGAGCCGTTCATCCTTTCGTGGTGCTGAACTACAATGTCGGCAATCGGCCAGGGGAATTCTACAGTCTTCAATATATCGTAACCAACCTGGCTGTGGACCTTGATCAACTGGAACTCGATATCGGTCAGGATGCCGGGCTTGCTGAGGATTTCTTGCGGCACAGAGATCTTGCCGATATCGTGAAGGAGCCCGGCTATGCGGATCGCCTGGGTCTGATCAGGGGTGAAGCCCATTTCCCGGGCTATGGCACAGCCAAGCTGGGCCACCCGCCTCTGGTGGCCGGCGGTATAGCGGTCCCTCGATTCCGACGTCAGTGCTATGGCCTGGAT